>QHOM01000002.1 GCA_003218785.1 Verrucomicrobiota bacterium | reverse complement strand
CTGCAGCGCTCTGCGGATCTTGTCCACTCGACCTTGAAATCGGGCGACGAGGTCCGAGTTGACTCAAACTTCCGGATGGCGCTTGAAATGCTCTCGAGCACGAAATCGCACGAACATTACCTCGACGATGTCCCGGAACTGCCGTGGGAGAAAGTGGGCGGTCAGGAAGCGGCCCTCCAGGCCATCAAGGACGCAATCGAGCTTCCGTTATTGCACGTCGATCTTTTCAAGAAATTTCAGCACGTCACGCCGAAAGGTTTTCTGCTCTACGGCCCGCCCGGTTGCGGCAAGACGCTCATCGGCAAAGCAACGGCCTACAATTTGACGAAGCAGCTTCGAGAAAAAACAGGCGTGGAAATGCAGGAATATTTCATGCACGTCAAAGGCCCGGAGATTTTGAATATGTGGGTGGGCGAATCGGAAAGAATGGTGCGCGAAATTTTTGCCACGGCTCGCGAAAGACGCCACGAGGGTTTCATGCCGTTCCTTTTCATCGACGAGGCCGAGTCGATTCTCGGCACGCGGCGCGCCTCGCGTCATTCCAATATTCTTTCGACGCTGGTCCCAATGTTTTGCTCCGAAATGGACGGGATTGATTCGCTCAACGACGTCGTGATTATCCTCGCCTCCAATCGCGCCGACCTGATTGACCCGGCCATTTTGCGTCCTGGCCGGATCGATCGAAAAATCAAAGTGGATCGCCCGGAGAGGCAGGGAGCGCGCGAAATTTACCGCATCTATCTGACTGACGACCTGCCTTACGATGGCGTGCTCGCGAAAGAGGCCGACGGAATTGGCGCTTCAATCGAGCGTTTGATCGAGCGGTTTGTGGACTGGCAATTTATGCGTCGTGATGAAAACAGGTTCCTCGAAGTAACACTGCGCAGCGGACGCAAGGAAATCCTTTACCGCAGCGATCTCATCAGCGGCGCGATCATTGCCTCGATTGTGGAACGGGCGAAGGCCATGGCCATTAAACGGGCCATTGCCACTCAACAGGAGGGAGGAATTCGGGAAACCGACTTGCAGCTCGCGTTCAATGCCGAGTATGTGGAGAACGACATTTTCCCGACTACCGACATCACCGAAGACTGGCTCAAGCTAATCGATTATGATCCAGAGAATGTCGTCAAAATTGCCCCGATACGGACTGGCAACGAAGCGGCAAGACACTTGTCCGGGGTGATTTGACGCCGGGCCCCGCCATTTTTGCCGATGAAACGCGTCTTTGGTCTTGAGACCGAGTACGGCATCACCGTGAGCGGCGCGGACATGGTCGATGTTGTTGCCGAATCGATCGAGTTGGTGCGGCGTTACACCGAGCACGGCGCGCTCATGAAATGGGATTATGAGTTGGAAGATCCACACCTCGACGCACGCGGCTTTCGTGCTCGCGAATTACTTCAGGACACCGAGCAATCGGCTTACTACGAGATCGACAAGAACCGCTCGCTTAGCTTCGAGGAAATAAAAAGCGACCTCGTTCTTTCGAACGGCGCCCGTTTTTACAACGACCATGCGCATCCGGAATATTCCACGCCGGAATGCACGACCCTCCGGCAAATTGTCGCGCAGGAAAAGGCCGGCGAACGCATTCTCGCCGAGTGCGCCCGACGCCGAAATCAAAAGTTGCCGCCCGGCCAGGAAGTTCGTCTTTACAAAAACAACACCGACTTTGTCGGACACAGTTACGGTTGTCATGACAATTACCTAATGAGTCGCGAGATCGCATGGGACGCGATTGTCGCCGGAATACTGCCGTTTCTCATTACTCGCCAGATTTTCGCTGGCGCTGGCAAGATGGGCGTTGAAGGGGAGAGCGCATGTGGCGAGCCTGGGATCTTTCAAATCTCACAACGCGCGGATTTTTTTAGCGTGCTGGTTAGCATTGATACAATGAATCGCCGCCCTCTGATCAATACGCGCGATGAACCCCATGTGGACGCGAGCCGCTATCGGCGGTTTCACGTTATACTCGGCGACTCGAACATGAGCGAATGGGCCACGGCCATGAAAATTGGCACCACGTCGCTTATTCTCGATCTGATTGAGCGCGGACAGGCGTTGCAACTTGAGATCGCGCAGCCGATTGACGCAAACAAATCAATCAGCCGCGATCAAACTTACGATTGGATCATCGAACTGAAAGATGGCCGGAAAATCTCTGCGATCGATGTCCAACGGATTTATTTGCGGGCCGCGAGCGAGATCGACAACGGCGTGTCCGAAGATGGGCAATGGGTTCTGCGCGAATGGGAAAATGTTCTCGACGATCTTGAGCGCGATGTGATGTCAACGCGCGATCGCGTCGATTGGGCGGCGAAGAAGTTCTTGCTGAACGCGTTGCAGGAAGAAGAAAAACTTTCGTGGAACGACCCCTGGCTGCAATCAATCGATCTCGAATATCACAATGTCGATCTTGAGCGCGGCTTGTATTATGAGCTTGTGCGCCAGGGTTCCGCCCGCCGCGTCGTGGCCCAAGGTGATATCAAAACCTCGATCTTTAATCCACCCGAAACCACGCGCGCCTTTTTCCGCGGCCGCGCCGTGGCGCGTTTCAACGACGAAATTTCCTCGATCCAGTGGGACGAAATCGTTTTCACAAACGGATGGCAATCGCGTCGCGTCGCGCTACCCGAAGCAGCAATGAACGGGCGGCTCGATGCGCTCAATCACGCCGCGCGCAACGGCAAAGACTTCACCGAATTCTTCAACGCGATCGACGAGATCGGCGAGTAGCAGATGCGTTGCACCGGGTCGGAACGCAGACGAGACGCCCAGCGGTCGCACAGGCTGCAAGCCTGTGTTCCGCACTCTGCTGTTATTTCATTCCCACTCGATCGTGCTCGGCGGTTTGCTCGAAATGTCATAACAGATGCGGTTGACGCCTTTGACTTCGTTACTGATTCGAGCGGAGATGCGCGCCAGTAACTCGTAGGGGAGGCGCACCCAATCGGCGGTCATGCCGTCCTGGCTTTCGACGATGCGGAGCACGATCGTGTTTTCGTAGGTCCGCTGATCGCCCATCACGCCGACTGAGCGGACCGGTAGCAGAACGGCGAACGATTGCCAGACACGGTAATACCAGCCAGAGGATTCCATCTCGCTCACGACGATCGTGTCGGCTTCACGCAAGATGGACAATCGCTCGGGCGTAACTTCACCGAGGATGCGAACGGCGAGACCCGGCCCCGGGAAGGGTTGACGGTAGACAATCTCCTTCGGCAAACCGAGCTGCAATCCAGCTTGGCGCACTTCGTCTTTGAATAATTGGCGGACCGGTTCGACCAGCTCGAAGTGCATTTTTTCTGGTAACCCGCCAACGTTGTGATGGCTCTTTATTACCTGTGCCGGATTGCCCTCGATTGAGACACTCTCGATCACGTCCGGATAAAGCGTGCCTTGTGCGAGAAACCTATAACCGCCGTGTTTGCGTGCGCCGTTCCTGCGATCTTCCTCGAGCAATTCCTCGGTCGCGTGCTGAAAGACCTTGATGAATTCATTGCCGATACGCTTCCGTTTGGTTTCGGGATCGGTCACCCCTTTGAGCAGCGCGAGAAAGCGTTTGCTCGCATCCACGTATTTCAAACGCACGTGAAAATTTTCGCCGAAAACACGCTGCACGATTTCTTCTTCGCGCGAGCGCAACAGTCCATTGTTCACGAAAATACAGGTAAGTTGGTCGCCGATTGCTTTGTGCAAGAGCGCGGCAGTGACTGAAGAATCAACGCCACCGCTCAAACCGAGCACGACCTTTTGATCGCCGACCTGTTTCCTGATGCGCGCGCAAGCCTCTTCGATAAAGGAACCCATAGTCCAGTCCATCGCGCAGTGGCAGATGTGATATACAAAATTCTGCAGAATCTCTTTGCCGCGTGGCGTGTGCGCGACTTCCGGATGGAATTGCAGTCCGTAGAGTTTGCGCTCGGGATTTTCGATCGCGGCGAAATCTGAATTTTCCGTGCGGGCTGCGGTGCGGAAACCAGCGGGCAGCGTTGTCACCTTGTCACCGTGACTGCTCCAAATGTCGATCTGTTCTCCGAGTCCCTCAAATAATTGCGAGCTGTTGGTGATGCGCAGCATGCCTGGGCCGTACTCACGGCGCGCGCTAAACTCCACCTCTCCCCCCATATGATGCGCCATTAGCTGCATCCCGTAGCAAATGCCGAGCACCGGAATTCCGAGAGAAAAGATTTCTGGATTAAGGTGTGGTGCGCCCTTGTCGTAAACGCTGGCTGGCCCGCCGGAAAGGATCAAGCCGTTCGGTTTCAGTCTTGCCACTTCAGCAGCCGGTGTGTCGAAGGGCACAATCTCCGAATACACCTGGCACTCGCGGATGCGTCGCGCGATGACCTGTGTGTACTGCGAACCGAAATCGAGGATAAGAATTCTTGAGTGCGCTGATGAGGCCACTGTCTTCACGCGCTATGGATGAGTTTGCGGCACACTATGCTGGCCCGCCGGATCGTCGGACGGCCGTTCGATTGGGCCAAGCGTTCCCTGTCCGGTCGCGCCGCGTTCAAGCTGCCCTTGCACTTCCTGCGTGGTCCGTTGTTCAAGCGGATCAGCGCAGCCGCCCGCGATCAGCCATGCAATCGTGAGCAAAACCGCCATGCGCTTCATCCGCATATTTTAGAAAGCGAACGCGGTATTGCAATTGCAGATTGCGGAAACGAAACCACTGAAATGTTAAAAAGGTTAAATTGTTGAAACGGCAGACGCTTTTCCATTGTAACTTTTTTAACAGTTTAACCTTTTAACCTCTGCCTGCCATGATCGATCCGGAACTCTTGCTGCAAGGCTATCGGCTTGGTGTTTTTCCGATGGCGATGGAGGATGGCGCAATCGAATGGTTCTCGCCCGATCCGCGTGCCATCTTGCCGCTGGAGGATTTTCACGTGCCGCATGCGCTTCGGCGTCTCCTGCGCAAGAAAGTTTTCGAAACCAAGATCGACAATCGCTTCTCGAAGGTGATCGAGGCCTGCGCGGCGCGTGACGGCACCTGGATCAATCGCGAGATCATCGAGAGTTATACGCGTTTGCATGAGCTTGGTTATGCCCATTCGGTCGAAGCATGGGCCAGCGGCAAGTCCGCCAGTCGGACGGACTCGTCCCGTGGCGAGCTCGCTGGCGGACTTTACGGCGTCGTGATCGGGGGCGCCGTTTTTGGCGGATCGATGTTTCATCGCGTGACTGATGCATCGAAGGTCGCATTGGTTGCGCTGGTCGAACATTTGCGTGCTCGGAAATTCGCGTTGCTCGATACGCAATGGCTTACGCCGCATCTGCAACAATTCGGCGGCATCGAGATTTCACGGAATCACTATCTGCGACTTCTGAGGAGCGCGGTAGAATTGCCGCGAAAATTCTCAGCGGACTGATGTTTGATTTTCTTGGTGCGATTTCACCAGCGCGGGCCAAAAGTTCGGACGGCATTGTAAACGATGCCTTGCCGGAAGTTCGATGCACCGACTGCTGCCATTGCTTCACGCAGGACACGATCGGCTGTTTCGCGGTTCACCTGTTTTTGTGGGAGCTGCTGCGCGCTAAGGTCGCCCTTTTGCTTGTAAATGTAGTCGTGGACGACGCTCGGATAGGAAATGTCGTAATCATCTGGCGAGAGCCACCACCAGACCGTTCGCGGGATGGATCCTAAGTCAGTCAGGAAATCCTTTGGTATCTCGATAATCCCGCCGAGGAGCGTGCTTCGATATTGTAACGGCGTAATGAGTTCAAAATAGGGGCAGTTGGCGTTTCCGGTCGCGGCGATGGCCTCTTGGCGGCTCAGGCACCAGAGATTCAGTTCACTCAGGAATTGATCGCTCATGCTGGCGAGCGTGAGACGATTCTGGCCGCTGTACAAGACGATTAATGGAGGCAACGGAACACAATACTTGCTTCGTTGTTGCTCAGCCGCGCGAATTTTGCATAGTGAACGCCCGTCTTTGTAGGTAACCTGTGACGGTCGATCGTCGTGGAACGGCTGGGTAGCTCAGTTGGCAGAGCAGTGGACTGAAAATCCACGTGTCGGCGGTTCGATTCCGCCCCCAGCCACGATTTTCAATTCGAGCATCATGACGGTATTAGTTCTCGTGCGAACGCGTGCCATTTGATGAAGTACGATTGGAAAGATGCAGGAGAGGAATGGTCGGCGCCATGGGGAACTTCGGCGGCCCAATGGTCTGGCGCCATTCTTCCGCGCATTCGTGATTGCCTGCCAACCGGCACGATTTTGGAAATTGCGCCCGGCTTCGGTCGATGGGCGCACTATCTCAAAGATTACTGTCAGGAGCTGTGGGTTGTTGATCGCTCGAGTGAATGCATCGAAGCGTGTCGGCGGCGTTTCGCTGCTGAGTCGCGCGTGCGCTGTTGCCTCAATGATGGACGGTCATTGTCGATGGTTTCCGACGCCTCAATCGATTTCGTGTTCAGTTTCGATTCTTTCGTGCATACAGACCGCGAAGTGGTGGAAGCGTACCTAAGCGAATTGGGAACCAAATTGAAAATCGGCGGTAAGGGCTTCATTCATCATTCCAATTTCGGCGAATATGCTAACTCGCCACGCGAGCGGCTTCCGGAAGCATTAACGAAACCACTGATCAAAGTGAAAATTCTCGATTGGGCGCATCATCGGAACCCAGGCATGAGCGCTAATTTATTTCACGCATTGTGCGCGCAGCACGGCCTGCATTGCCTAAGCCAAGAGCTCGTTAACTGGCGTGGCAGGCGGTTGATTGATTGCTTGTCGCTGTTCGTGCGAAGCGATTCAGCCCAGCAGCGAATTGGTCATGAGAAATCGTGCTTTGCTGCCTGGCGAAATGCAGCGAGCGGATGATTAGGTTCATTGCCTAATCGATTCGGGTAACTCAAGATGCGCGGCATGCCTGAGGCCCAAGCACCGCCGCCGTTACCAAAATCTCAGCCGTCGTTTGGGCGGCGCCACAGCACCATCATCAAATTGCTTGGAGTCGGCGCGCTCGTGTTGGTCTTGCTGATTCCGCTGGCAATGATTACCGGCGTATTATGGGAGCGGCTGCAGCGGCGCAATGAGGCGGTGGCCGATATCACATCCTCATGGGGCAGGGAACAAAATCTGATCGGGCCGGTACTTGGGATCCCCTATCAATACAAATTCAAAGCTGTAAAAGAAGTTGCAGCAGCTGATGGAAAGATGGAGCGGCATGAAGTGGAGGAAACTGCCACAGGGAACGCGTATTTTTTGCCAGAAACGCTGAATGTTTCTGCCGATGTGCAAACACAGAAGTTGCATCGCGGGATTTACGACGCGGTAGTCTATCGTGCGCAGACCGTTCTTTCCGGGGAATTTGTGCCGTCCGATTTTGGCCCGCTTAAGATCGATCTAAGAGACGTGCAATGGAAGGACGCGTTTGTGACTATCGCGATCAACGATTTGCGCGGGACCCGGGAGGCAATTGTGCTTGATTGGGGCGGCGCCAAGCATCCAATGCTACCGGGCTCGCAGCTTCCGGGATACACGACAGGCGCAACGGCATCGCTCGGCAGCGATCAGCCGCTTACAGCTGGCATTCAGTTTTCGATTCCGCTAGATTTCAACGGCAGCGAGGGGATTTTCTTCGCGCCATTCGGCGTGCAAAACGAAGCGAGTTGAAATCAAACTCTGCCCGATGTTGGATTTCGCGGCGCGTTTCTTCCAGCCGAACGATCACTACGTCCAGATGGATTCGATGCGAAGTGGAAAGTTTCATATTACGGGCGCGACTATCCGCAATCGTGGACAAGCCGTACCGGTAATGAGCGATTCACGACGCAATCCGTTTCAAATTCACTTTTCGGAGCGCAGTTCCTGTCGATCCTGGATGCGTATCGTTACGTTGAACGTTCGATCAAATACGGTGTGCTCTTTCTCGTGCTCGTTTTCACGACCTTCTTTCTCTTTGAGGTCACGGCGCGACAAAAGATTCATCCGTTTCAATATCTGATGGTGGGCGCTGCGCTTTGCTTGTTTTATCTGCTGCTTCTGTCGATTTCGGAATTTATCGGATTCAGCTGGGCCTACCTGATCGCGGCGGCGGCATCGATATTGTTGATCACGTGGTATTGCCGATTTTTCCTGGGTGGCGGCGTGCGCACGTTAATGATCGGCGCAGGGCTTACGGGCGTTTACACATTTCTCTACATCACCTTGCGGCAACAGGATTACGCGCTGCTAATGGGCGCAATCGCGCTCTTTATTGTGCTGGGGATCGTGATGTACGTGACGCGCAAAGTGGATTGGTACGCCCGCGACGCCAGCTAAGGCGCCAGAAGACTAACGCAAAGGAAAACGCGGCCTTATTTTTTGCTGCCGCGCTTCGTAACCGACGAAACTTCGTGTCGGAACCTGTCGACCTTCTATTCTGGCCCCGGTCGCAGCAATCACAATTTCGAGATCGCCTGGGATGTCGGGATTTTCAAGGAACGAGATTACATCGACGATCTCATCGACAAGAAAGCGATGACCGCGAAGGCGGTCGATGCCGAATACAAGAAGGTCGGGGCTTATGGAAAGGCTCTCGGTCTGTTTTGGGGTGGTGATTGGAGCAACCCGGATTACCCGCACTTCCAGATGCGAGATAACAATGAGCTTGCATCCCTCCGCACGCCTTCACGGCCGGACAGGCGATCGTTTGAGTTGGATTCGTCTCAGCCGGCCAGCTCGGCATCATGAACAGCCCAGCTTAACTGCGGGAACAGCGTGCCTGGAATTGACACTGGCGCAGACATCACGGCAATACGAAACGGCGATCTTCTACACCGCTTCACCCCGATTGCACTAGTGCGGCAGCCTGTTGCCACGCCGCGATGTCGGTCGCAGAAAATGTCTGCGGAGGAGAGATTGCCTGCCACCCGCGAGGATCAAGGAAGCTTCCTGGGCTGAAACGCCATGCGTTTCCACCGTGGCGAATGTAAACGAATAAGCCGTCGTTCGGGACGCGCACTAGGCGTCGCCCGCGCCGAGCAGCAGCTTGAATGAAGGCCGCATCTTCCGCGATGTTTATCGCGGGATAGCGCAGACCTTCAACGAAGAGTCGCTTCCAAAAGACAAGGGTACCGCCATGTACATCACCGATAAACATCCGCCGGTGAAGACTCGCGTGTATCCCCCAAAATCGTCCTGCGAACAACTCGAAAACAAACGAAGTCTCTAAACCAGTGAGATCGGCTTCACCCGCGAGCAAGGGTGCAGTCTGAAGGCGAAGGCGGTTGGGTGCATACCAGTCGTCGTCATCCCAATGCGCGATGATCTCGCCGCGCGCCTCGGCGCATGCACGATTGCGCTTCGCACCGATCGAGGCCCGCGCTGGCAGCCGCACGTATCGCGCGGTTAAGACTTTTTCGACAATATCACCGACTGGATCTGTGCCATCGTCCACAACGATCAATTCCTTCACAGGATAATCTTGAGATTCGAACGCTTTTAAGGCAAGGGCCAGAAACGAGCGGCGGTTGTAAGTCGGCATAATACAGGATATCAGCGGTAAGTCGGCGCCGTCCGAGGAAACCGCCGGCAGCCCGGCGAAAGCCGGCCATTCGCTGCCCAGCACCGTTTCGAGGGCAGTAATCGCACACGCGCACCAGCACGCACCGTGAGGCGATTTGCGGCTGGTATTCTGGGGATGAATGCGCGCCACGCAGAGATCCGGCACGCCGAGGTCGCATACGTTGACTCGTGTCGCGGCCCACACAAAGCGTGAGTCTTCGCCCACTTGAATTTCTGGGAATCGATGCGCACTCCACCATGACTTATGGTAGGCGAGAGTGTTCCCAGCCACCCAGGTTCGACCGCTGTTCCTATAGCGATAACACCATGCTCGGCTCGACGCGGCGTCGTAGTAATAAAGCGTGCTCGTCCCGCAAATTTCTGCCCGACCAGTTTGCAGGGCTGCAATCTGCCGCGTGACACGGTCGGGTGGGTACCAATCATCGTCGTCCCAATGAACTACGAACTCTCCGTGAGCCGCAGCACACGCGATGTTGCGTTTGGCTCCGACATTCTTTTTTTGTGACAATCGGATGAGGCGAATCCGCGGATCGTCCGGCAGTAAAGATGCAACCGGCATGTTGCCATCATCTACGATGACAAGCTCCAAATTGGGATAATCCTGTTGCAAGAAGTAGCGCATGGCTTCCGACAGAAAACAGTGCCGATCACACGTCGGCATGATGCAGGTGACAAGGGGCGCCGCACCTTCGACAACCATCGCAGGCGCCACAGGTACTGTCGGCGCAAACGCAGGAGCGGACGAGGGCGCAGGCGGTTCCTTGATCTGAATGAGACGAGCCGGCGCGAAGTTCGGGCACGCATCTCCACGGCAGTGCGATCGGTAGTCACTTTTCTCGCCGCGCAAACGCGCGCCGCAGAATTTGTCCTGATAACGGCGCTTGCTCGCTTCGAATAATCGCGCCTCATCGCGGCGCCGTCGTTCCGTAAAAGGCGCACGATACACATAAGCCCCACACGCCCACACCCCCCGCCAGCCCGCGCGCGCAGCGCGGATATTGTAATCCATCTCCCAGCACGGGCCCAGTCCGTACGCTTCGTCCGCCAGTCCGATAGCGTCGATCACTTCACGCCGCACCGCGTAGCAGAAATCTGCAAGACTGTAGAGAGGATCCAAAGTGCGCACGCCGGATCCAAAACGACGGGCAGCTTCCGCGGCAGTCCGAGCGACAGCCTGAAAGTTCGACGTTGCATTGGAAAATGCAGCCTGCTCGTTCCACGAACGATTGGTCGAAGGACCAGCGAGTCCGTTTCGCGGATCGCTCTGCAAAGCGTCCAGCAAGTACTCCAGCCAGCGCGGCCCAACAATTGCGCCGCTTTCCAAGAAGACGCAGAAACCGGCGTCGCTGGCCTGTGCGAGCCGGTTGAAGCACGCAGCCGCACCGCGCGCATCCACCGTTGTCGACTGGGGAATATCAGGGAGCATTCGCAAGACGGCGGACATGGGTGCATCAGGACCATCCAGCAGTAGCACGAGAGCGTAGTTGCCGCGCGTATTCTCTCGCACCGAATCCAGTGTCGCGTAAAGTCGCTCCGGATCGGAGTGGACATGGATCCCGATGACACTGCTTGAGGTCATGATAGGTGTGAACTAGCGCGCCAGGGCGCGGTTTTCGAGCAGCACATCGTCCGCCCAAAGTTCGATGACGCGGAAATCCGGCAGCATGTTCATAATCTCCGGCAGGCTTGCCTGACCCTCGTAAAGTTCATCATCGGAATATTCCGTGAAAAGGTAACGGGTGTTTCTTAAAGTTCTTTCGCCGCCGCGAATCATCTCGCCCTCCGCGCCTTCAATGTCCGCCCAGATAAAGTCGATCTGTTCGACACCTTCCGTCCGACAGTACGTGTCCAGCGTGATGGCTTCGACCTCGATTGTATCACCGAAGGTGACAGGGTAGCGGTGTAAATGGTTCTTGGGTTTCTTGATTGACGAAGAGTGTGTCCACTTTTGTCCCCAGCCATACTCACTGAGGATGAATGGACTGCGGCCATCGCTCGCGCCGACCGCCAACCGGCGTTGAATTACATTGGAACGTACGGGCTGGTTGTTGCGAGGATCGGGCTCGAACGCGTGAATAGTGACATGGGGCAACGTGGCCATCCACGCGGTATCGGTTCCGAGGTGCGAGCCCAATTCGAGGAATGTTTTGGGTTCGCTATTTCGAAACTTCCATTCCACCCACTCGCGGATCGGCCGCGGTTGCGCCGGGGGCGATACTTTTCCCCGGTCGAATGTCTGCCGAACTTGGAGGGACAGGGCGACGCAATCCTCCATTGATTGCTCGCTTCCGAGCATCCCGGTGATGCGCCCAAACTCCTTGGCGCAGCGATGCCAGTTCTCCCACGACCATTGGCACCCATGAACGCGGTGAAAGGCGGCTGGGAACTCGACGGCCCAGATATGACGACCGTGAGTGACAAAAAGATAAGGAAGAAGGTAATCCCAGAATGGCTGGCCGATACTGAGAAAGGAATTGGGCACCAGAGCTGCGTCCCGTCCGTGAAACAGAAACGCATCGATGCCGTAAGGCTCGGGCGACGCCCTAGTCACATTACCGGAGTGGTTGTGTCGCACGAAGTAGGACAGCCCTCCGTGTGCCAACCAGCGGACCCGCTTGATCTCCCAAGAAGTCATCTGGAGTTCGATGTCCGCGTTGATCAACAGCACCATCACGTCATGTTGCTCGGCCCAGTCCGCGACAACCTTCACTGGGATATAATAGTTGCCGAATACATCTGCCGAGGTCGTCTCGACCGGCACCCAGTCGACGTCGTAGCGCGAATTCAACGCCAGGATCTCCGAGGGATGATTGAATGAACAAACCCGCAGACCAGCATTGCGCCACGAGTCG
>QHOM01000001.1 GCA_003218785.1 Verrucomicrobiota bacterium | reverse complement strand
TCTTGCAATGTTCTGCTGATCTCGAGCGCACATCGCACCGGCTCTTCCGGACTGTGGAAGAAAAGGAGCGCCATCCCGTCTCCGGTCGACACCCGGATCAGTCTACCCCTCGTTTCGGCGGCCCGAAAACATTCGGTGTTTCGCACGATTTGATTCAGCTCTTGGAGCAGCTCAATCTGCTCATTGACCAGCAGTCTCGAGTAACCGACCACGTCGATTAACAAGAGATGCGCGATCTCGAGCGGGAGATCGGGCTTCGGCTCAGCGGACGTATCTTGGGCGTTCACCCTTTTGCAACCCTAATAATGCCCTTGCGCCTGTTCGAGAGCAAACACAGAACTCAACCAATTGCCCTACTTGCTGCGCCGCGATGGTCGCACCGGCTCTTCGACAATCACCCATCGATGGTTGGCAGCGGGGATGAATCCCTGTGGTGGCAGGCGTGCCGCCTGCGAGACCCAAAGTGCAGCCGACACGGCTGCCGTTACATCTTCGGCGCCTGCGAGGCGCGATCGCGAACTTTCATTGTGACTGACATCGCGGCTCGTTGGACGGTCAGCCCAATATCTGGTAAAAAACGTGAAGCAATGAACCGCCTCTATTTTGGCGACAATTTGAAATGGCTTTCTGATCGGAAGGAATTTCCCGACGCGAGCGTCGATCTTGTCTATCTCGATCCGCCGTTTAATTCCAACGCCGATTACAACGTTCTGTTTCGTGAACCGACCGGACAAGTAAGTCAGGCGCAATTCCACGCCTTCACCGACACCTGGAGCTGGGCCGATGCCGCCGACACCTATCACCAATTTATCGATAATTGTCCGAACGTCGCTGTGGTCGAGCTGATGGAAGCGCTCCACAGCTTCCTGAAACATTCACCGATGATGGCGTATCTGGCGATGATGGCACCGCGCCTCGTAGAACTTCATCGCGTGCTCAAGCCAAGCGGCAGCATTTATCTTCATTGCGACCCGACCGCTGATCACTACCTGCGAATGTTGCTCGATGGCGTATTCGGAGCGCGGTATTTTCGAAATGACATCGTCTGGAAACGCCGCGTTGGAAGTTTCAGCACCGTCCACACCTCGCGGAAGTTTGGCGATTGCTATGATGACCTATTGTTTTACACGAAGTCGGAAACGTCGGTGTTTAACTCGCAGTACTCGAAAGAAGCGAAGGGCTATCAAGAATATCTCGAAAGCCGCTTCAACATGACGGACGAAAATGGACGCCGGTATCAACTAGACAATCTGGGCAATCCTGCGCCGCGGCCGAATTTGATGTACGAATACAAAGGGTACAAGCCACCTGCTAATGGGTGGGCAATTTCGCGAGAGAAAATGGAGCAATGGGATAAAGAAGGCCGACTTTATTTCCCAAAAGATAAAACCAAACGAATTCGTCGTAAGCGTTTTCTCGACGAGGTCAAAGGTAAACCCGTTCAAACGATTTGGGATGATATCGCGGAGATCAACTCCCAGGCTCAGGAGAGGCTTGGTTATCCCACGCAAAAACCCGTTGCACTGCTTGAGCGGATCATCAGCGCTTCGAGCAATCCCGGAGATGTCGTGCTCGATCCATTTTGTGGATGCGGCACAACCATTCATGCGGCGCAGAAGTTAGATCGACAATGGATCGGGATCGACATCACGTATCTAGCGATCAATTTGATCAAGCGTCGGCTGAAAGATGCGTTCGGCGAAGAGATCGAGTTTGAAGAGAAAGGCCAGCCAACCGACTTCGCCGGCGCGAAGCAACTTGCAGAGAACGACAAGTTCCAATTCCAGCACTGGGCGCTTTCACTTATCGGTGCACGTCCGCTAAAAGAAGGTGAAGGCAAGGGGGCAGATCGCGGCGTTGACGGGCTTCTTTACTATTACGAAACCGAACGGAAGGACATTCCTGGGCGAGTAATGGAGGAACCTTTACCGCGGAGTGAGCCGGTACATCGCGAAAAGATTATTGTACAGGTGAAAGGCGGCGGAGTGAACCGCAGCGATGTCGCAACGCTACTCGGCGATGTTGAAAATCAGAAAGCTGCGGGCGGCGTTTTAATCACATTGGAAAAACCGAGTAAACAAATGCGCACGGAAGCTGCGGATGCCGGGCGCTACACGTCGAAGCTCTGGCACGATAAAGATTATCCGCGCGTCCAAATTCTTACCGTCGAGGGTTTCCTCGACGGCACGGAACGCATCGACGCCCCGCCGCAGATCAACCCATTCGCAATGGCCGCTCGCGAAGCTGGCGCACGCGAGAAACAAACAGAGATGTTATGACCGCTACTTCGGCCGCAATTGATCATTCTGAGGGAATCTGGATGAGGAAATGGATTATTTTTGGCAAACGAGAATGGGTCGCTCCACGCTATACCGTTCGTTCCGGAACGTTTCCGGATCGTGAAATAACAGAGGACGAATATGCTGAAGCCTTCGCAATTCAGGTTAAAACGCCAGTGCTTCTAGTGGCGGATTACCGTCGTTGCCTTTGGTGGTTTCGCGATCGGTTTTACTATCACTCTAATACAGAGCGTAATGCTGAAGTGATTAAAGGCTTAATTATCGAAAAGCTGCGAAGGGAAGAACGTCGCCGTCAACGAGCACTCGATGTCGCGCGACAAGATGAAGACGGGTAAATGAGGCCAACCGAAAAAGGACCTATTACCCGCGCGAAAATCGACGACTACATAACCCGCTCGTTTCGAGATGTCGCAGATGAAGACTATGTTGCCGCGCGTGCACTGTATCGTATCGGCTTCGATCTACAATTTCTGTGGTCAGCATTGCAGAGCATCGAGAAATATTTGAAAGCCATCCTTCTTTACCACCGTACTACCACGAAGGGGTTGAGGCATGATGTCTCGAGGGCGCTTGATCGAGTGCGAACGATTAGAAATTTATCGTTCGAAATCCCCGGCGATATCACACAGTTCATACAGCGACTAGGCGCGCAAGGAATCAACCGATACTTCGAGCACCCACTCAACACGGACGGGTTGGGACTGCTAGAACTGGACAAGGCTGTTTGGCACTTGAGAAAATATTGCCGGTCTGTTCTCGCCGACACAGCCACCGGAAATGCGATCAACGGCCGTCTTGAAGAAATTCGGTCGACACATTCTCATGCACGCCAGAATCTAATGTGGAAAAACCTCTATTTTGGACGTTACAAGAAGATCAAGTTTAGCCGGCGCACTAAATGGGCCAACCCCAGTAATTTTATCTATCCAGAGATTTTTCCAGAGCTTGATAAAATCATTCAGTTCTCGAAACCAGTTCGAGACCACTTCTTACGTCTGGTGAAGCGTAACAATGACGCAACGCCAAAAACTCGAAGAAGCGGAATGGCAACTTCAGACTGAAATCGCGACTGAATCGAGAAAACTTCTTGGCGTAAGATAAAGTCTTCACATGGCCCTATCTTCATAGCATATAACCGCCGGCGACGATGGACATCAATCGCCGCCATCTTTTGATCTTAACGCGGCGCGAACTCTTAGTCGCAGCGCGTTTAGCCGAATGAAGCCAGTCGCATCACTTTGGTCGTATGCGGATGCATCGGCTTCCATTGTCGCAATCTTTGGATCATAGAGACTTTTCGGGCTTTTGCGGCCGGCAACGATGATGTTGCCTTTGTACAGTTTGAGGCGCACGACTCCAGTCACGTCGCGTTGCGTTTCCGTAACCAGGGCTTGCAGCGCCTCGCGTTCAGGCGAAAACCAGAAACCGTTGTAAACGAGCGCGCTGTATTTCGGAATAAGGCTGTCGCGCAGATGCATTACTTCGCGGTCCATGGTGAGTGTTTCCATTTGGCGATGTGCGAAATGCAAAATGGCACCTGCGGGCGTCTCGTAAACGCCGCGGCTTTTCATTCCGACGAAGCGATTTTCCACAATGTCCACGCGGCCGATTCCGTGTTTTCCGCCGAGTTTGTTCAGTGTTTTTACCACGCCGAGCGGCGAGAGTTTTTTTCCATTCACTCCGTCGCAATTGCCATTCTCAAACACAAGATCGACATATTCAGGTTCGTTAGGCGCGTCTTCGGGCGCGACGCTCAATTTGTACATGTCACGCATTTCTTTTGAGCTGGCGTCGAACCATGGGTCCTCCAACACGCCGGCCTCGTAACTGATGTGGAGAAGATTGCGATCCATCGAATACGGCTTTTGCGCGCTCGCTTCTACCAGGATTCCATTCGCTTTCGCGAATGCGATCATCTCGGCGCGACCGGGAAGTTGTTTGCGAAAACGTTCCTCGCGCCAGGGCGCAATTACGCGCAGATCAGGCGCAAGCGCTGCCGCGGCTAGCTCGAAACGGACTTGATCATTCCCCTTCCCCGTTGCGCCGTGCGCAATGGCGTCGGCTTTCTCGGCACGCGCGATCTCGACCATTCGCTTTGCGATCAGCGGACGCGCGATGCTTGTCCCGAGGAAATATTGGCCCTCGTAAATTGCGCCGGCCTGAAACATCGGAAAGATGAAATCGCGCGCGAATTCTTCTTGGAGATTATCGATGTAACATTTGGCCGCGCCTGTGTGCATCGCCTTTTCTTCCAGGCCGTCGAGTTCTTCTTGCTGGCCGATATCGGCGCAAAAGGCGATAATCTCCGCCTGAAAATTGTCTTTGAGCCAGCGGAGGATCACCGACGTGTCGAGGCCGCCAGAATATGCCAAGACGATTTTCATAACAGAAATCGGCGGTCATAGACCGCCGCTACAGAACATCGACAATCAGTCGCCGAAGGAGATTTCAACGTCGCGGGCGGTTTGCACCATCTCACCATTGGGCGGAACGAGGCGCAGCCGGTTTACCGCCTCGGCGATTGGCACGTGCCGCACTTGATAATTCTGATAGCTGACCATCGATCCGAAGTGTCCCTCGTTAGCCAGTTGAACGGCTTTCACGCCAAAACGTGTACCGAGAATTCGATCGAGGGTGGTCGGCGCACCACCGCGCTGCAGATGTCCAAGCACGCAACAGCGCGTCTCCTTACCAGTGCGCTGGGCGATCTCACGCGCCACGATTTCGCCGATTCCTCCCAACCGGAATTCGCCATCCTTCGTCTCGCGCTTTCGTAATCAAACGGGATCTCCGGAATCAAAATAACATCAGCACCGCCGGCGATTCCGCCGTGCAATGCGATCCAGCCGGCATGGCGTCCCATCACCTCCACTACCATGACGCGTTTGTGACTCATGGCACTGGTGTGCAAGCGGTCGAGCGCATCCATGACAGTCGCGACCGCGGAATCAAATCCGAACGTCATGGCCGTGGCTTCAAGATCATTGTCGATGGTCTTTGGGACGCCGATGCAATTGATGCCCGCCTCTTGCAATTGCTGCGCGGTCACCATCGAACCGTCTCCGCCGATGATAATTAACGTTTTCACACCCGCCTCATTCAAAACTTGCCGGGAATGCTCGATTATTTCAGGCGGAACGATGGTGCGCTCTCCGGCGCCAACTTTCGCGACGAAATGACCGCGATTGGTTGTGCCGATCATCGTGCCTCCCAACGCCATGATTCCGTTAATGCTCTGCCGATCGAGAATAACATGATCGCCTGGTGGAAGAAGTCCTTCGAATCCATCGCGAAACCCGAGTACTTCCCAACCGAGTTTTTCTGCTGCGAGCACGACTCCACGCAAAACCGCGTTCAGTCCCGGGCAATCACCACCACTGGTTAGAACACCAATCCGCGGCTTCATTTTCGTAACAGCGGGATCAGAGCATTTTTTTTGAGTCGGCAACGCGACCGCCGGCGGCCCATTGGTCGTAGAGCTGCCACCCGCGTTGCACAAGGCCCGCGCCTTCACCAAATCGATTCGTGCTGCCGAGCAGAACTACGATCAAACGACGCTGATACACAGTTATCATCTGCCCTTGTGTCAGTACTTCCGGCGGGCGGTTAGCGGAAAGAATCAAACAGTCACCCGCTCGGGTTGTGCGGCCGGTTTTGACTCCGTCGATGCCGTTTGTTCCCAAAAGTTCGTTCGTATTACGAAGAACATAATTGAGCCGATGCCCACCTCGATCGAATGAAATCTGACGCTGTTTTTGGGACACATAAAAACGGAAACTTGCTTTGTTCATGGCGTATCGGGTCAGGCGCGCCATGTCTTCCGCTGTTGAAAACGGCATCGGTCGCACCTGGTAGTCGATGCCATGCGGGTTGACAAAGCGTGTGCGCTCCATCTTTAGCTGCTTGGCCAACGCGTTCATCTGGATAACGAACGCGTCAACTGACGTCATTTTTGAGGTAACCTCACCGGACAAAAGCGATCCCAACTGCCCGCCAACATGGTGCGCCAACGTGTACGCCGCAATGTTGTCGGATTGGACGAGCGCGGCATACAACAGATCACGCAGTGTGATGCTGTCTCCGGGCTGAAAGCCGATGTTGTTTTCCTGGGTCCCGGCAAACGCCTCCTGCGGGATCATAACTGTCTCGTTGAGATTGCTGGATTTCCGTTCCGCCCAATCGAGCACCACACTCGCAGTCGCAATTTTAGTTAGACTGCCGACCTGCAGTTTTCTTCGGGGCTCCTGCTGTTCCAAAATGTAGCCCGTCTGCGCATCGATAATAACGCACGCTTGCGCGGCGACGGCCGAACGGAGAATGGCTACGCTCGCAATAAAGGCAAAAATGACGATGAGAAATCGGCGTGAAAAGTGCATAAGGACCCGTTGAACCGCAGCACCTTAATCGACGCATTCTGATTGGCAACACGCTGAGGCAGAAAAACGCTGTTGGCGCGACAAACGTCGTCGCTCACACCATTTTTTGAGGCGCCCGCGAGCGGCTCAGCAACAAGCGCATCAAAAAATAGACAATCAAAGCGGACGGCACTGCCAGGAAAAGCGAACCGACCAACGCGGGCCACACGATTCGCGAAAAGAGGTGCCAGCTCAGATAATCGTGCAATCCGAAATGCCCAAAGCGCACGCGGTCCGGCGCGTGATGATACAACGTCCACCAACCGAGTTTGTACTCTGCCAGATAGACCGCCGGCATGGCGAAGATTAGTACGTCATGCAACGTCACGGCGATTGCCGCCGCGATCTTATTACATCGACATATCCATGCGATTACGATGGAAAGCAGCGTTTTCAGGCTCCACAGCGGCGTGAAACCGAAAAAGATTCCAATAGCGGAGCCGAGTGCGATTGAGTGCGGTGTGTCGGCGATTGTTATCAGCGTCATGTGGTGGGCGACCAACCAGCGCTTCAGCCGCGCCAGGGGCTGTGGCAATCGTGACTCGTAAACTCGCGTTGCCGGTGAGTCTGATTCCTGCACGGCCAAAGCGTAAACTAAAACAACTCGGGTGTCTGGGGCGGAGCTGAAAACAATTGGCTAAGTGCTACGCGCAAACGAGCGGCCGCTCGCGGCGCGTAATCGAGATTGTTGTTATTGAAAATCACATGCAATTCACGGGTCTTCCGGGCCAGCTTTTTGCTTCGCTCCGCAACTTCTACAATCTCCTGATCGCTGTAATCGTAATCAAACCGGGCGGCTACAGTTTTCCCGGAGAGATAGCCACGCGCATTTCGTCCATGCAACCGCAGGTAGGAGAAGCCCGGGCTCGTGATTTCATTCAGGTCCGACGGCATGATTGTGAAATGATCAGCCGCTGGCGTATCGACATTCACAAAAGCCACTCTGCGCGCTCGCAGAAAACTGATCGTTGATCTTAACTGGTCGCCGATCACCCAGTTGCGATTTCGAAATTCAATCGCCAACGGATAATCGCGAAGCACGTCTATTAAATGCTCGAGCTCTTCCAGTTTGTGTATTCGCGGCGAAAATGCAGGCGAGAGTTGCAAGAGAAGGACGCCGAGTTTCCCAGCCGAGCGCAAGATCGACATGGAACCCAAAAAAACGTTCAGCATGGCTTCTTCCAGAGCGGGCGTACGCTTCACCTTGCCTGTTCCATCGGTCTCTGCGCGCTGTTGCAAATCTGGCGGCAACAATTTCGCGGCTGTCGAGTGAAACGAAAAGAGCTGATGCAGTTTCACATCGAACGTGAACCGATCCGGCGTGGCGGCGCACCAGCGCTCAACCATTCGCAAATCAGGCACGGAATAAAAAGTCGAGTTCACCTCGACCATCTCAAACTGTTGCGCGTACCAACCAAGCCGCTCATTCGCGCGCATTCCTTTGGGATACCAATGCTGAACAAAACCCGGATCAGACCAGCTGGCCGTTCCAACGAGAATTTTGCCGCTTTCTTTTTTCCCGGAGGATCCTTTCGCCACCCATCAACGAAGTCACAGCGACGGCGAACGCAAACAAGATTGTCTTTCTCGACCCGGCTTTCGGATGAACACACGTTTTTCGATTTGCGCAGGATCAACATCGAAACTATTCTGAAAATGCGGGGTGGAGCAGCCTGGTAGCTCGTCAGGCTCATAACCTGAAGGCCGCGGGTTCAAATCCCGCCCCCGCAACCAATTCCTGCTGGATGCCGGCAACTTATCGCGTTTACATCCTTCGAAATTGCGAAGGAAGGTTGTACGTTGGGCTGGCTGACGATGTTCCGCGCAGGGTTGAACAACATAACACCGGTCAATCACAAGGAAATTGGAAAGTCGGCTCAAACGACAGGGACGTGGCAAAGGTTTTATTCGATGACAGGTCTGCATCGGAGCAGCTCATAATCCGGCAGTGCCGGACCGCGGGTTCAAATCCCGCCCCCGCAACCAAATCTGACCGGATGCCGGCAACTTATCGCGTTTACATCCTTCAAAATTCCGAAGGAAGCTTTTACATCGGCCTGTCCGACGATGTTGCGCACAGGGTTGAACAACATAACACCGGGTAATCACGTTGGACAAAGGGACGTGGCCCCTGGACAACTATCTGGCAAAGTGAGGAGTTATCGCTGACTCATGCAAGGAAATTGGAAAGTCGGCTCAAACGACAGGGACGTGGCAAAGGTTTTTATTCGATCACAGGTCTGCATCGGAGCGGCTCATAGTCCGGCAACTGCCGGACCGCGGGTTCAAATCCCGCCCCCGCAACCAAATCTCACTCCACCGCGCCATGCGTTCGATGTCGGTCTTCGCTAGTGTGCAGGAGCTTCGCCTGCGCCCGGCGGAGCCCTGGTGAACTTTGTCGTTACGCCGATGGAGAGTCGCCTCAAAAGCCATTTCCTATATGCGACGGTCGCTGTTTTAGCTGCGTGTCAGGCGCCCTCAGCGTCAAATCACGCAACCCCGTCCAACAAGCCCGCCGCTCTAATCGGGCAGTCAGCCCCTCCGTCGTCGCAATACGAGCTCGATTCTTTTGGTCCTCTCCAGCCAGCAAGTTTTCCTGGTTATCATGGCGGTAGTAACAGAGGGCCGTGACAGCGACATCGACGAGATCGCGCGTTCGTCCGCGAGAATCCACGGCTGAAGACACCGCCCCAACTCCAACCGGCCTTGCTGAGATTTCATCGCCGTCGTTCAAACGCAGTGCCGGGCGACCATTGACCCCGCACACAAAGAAGCACTTGCCGCAATAGATCGCGCAGGCAAGATATACGCTCCCGCAGACGCGAGACGAAATAATCCAGCGTAGCTCAGTGGTAGAGCGGTCGGCTGTTAACCGATTGGTCGTAGGTTCGAATCCTACCGCTGGAGCCATTGTTTATGTTCTGGGTGTACATCCTTCGAAATCCAGCCGGAAATTTCTACGTCGGCCGGCAATCTTGAGAATCGTATTACAGATCACAATCGGACCAACAAAATCGCCGGGAAATTTACACGTAAAAATGGTCCGTGGGCCTTGGGCTGGTCAGAAAGGCATCCCGATCGTTCAAGCGCGATGCGGCGCGAGCGCGAAATCAAATCATGGAAATCGGCGCCCCTAATTCGAATTCGGTTGCTTGGATTGAAATCGTAGCTCAGTGGTAGAGTCCCGACAGAGTCGGGATTAACCGATTGGTCGTAGGTTCGAATCCTACCGCTGGAGCCAAATTGCTGTGATGAATCACTGGATCTATGTCCTTCAAAATTCGGACGGTAAACTTTACATTGCCAAACCGAGGATCGTGAGCGGAGATCGGAGCACCACAACGCAGGCGGATCGTAGGTTCGAATCCTACTCGCCTCAGGCGGGAGCGATGACTCAGTGGGATGGGGAGGCGTTCCCAAACAAACTGTAACCTTTCGAATCGAACCGCTGTCTTTCTTAAGACCAACCGATGGCCATTCGCGCGCTCCTTAGACGACTGTTCGCTGGCAAATTTGCCGGGCGCGCTTTGCTTGCGTCTTTCATCGTTGTGCTTCTCCTGGGCGGGGTTCAACTACGCCGCTGGACCGGGGACGAAACGAGGCACGTTCGTTTCCAGCACGATATCGTCAACGGCTTTTACTGGGGCAGCCAAACATTGGCAGAAGGTCGTCGATTATCACCCGACGAAGCCACTGCTAATTCGTGGACGGCATTCTGCCGCGGTTATTTCGCGCTCTATGACCGAGTAAAGCGTGAGGCGTACGAGAATGATTACGGCCTCGATTATCCACCGCTGCGACTTCTAGTAATGGCAATCTGGGCGAAGCAGGTGCGCAGTGAATTCCCCGGAGTCGATGACGGACACCCAAAGCTCGTCAACCCGCTGTTGAAGATGAATCTACTGTGCGAACTGATTTCCGCAGCGACGATTTTCCTCCTAGTCCGCTTGTGGGTACGCCGGTCGTCCAGTGCGACGCAGTCACCCTTCCTGCGCGCTTTGTCACTGCAGCAGCGCGCTTCGATTTGCGGTTTGGCAGCGGCAAGCGTTGCCTGGCTTGAACCGTCGATGATCCTCGACGCGCATGGCTGGCCGCAATGGGACGTATGGATCGTCCCGTTTTATCTGTTCGCTGCGCTCGCAGCCCTGAAAAATCGCTGGTTCTCCTGTGGCTGTCTGCTGGCCGCGGGCGCAATGCTCAAAGGGCAACTGTTATTCGTCACGCCTTTTTTTATTTTTTGGCCGTTGTGGCAGAAAAGATGGACCCACGCATTGCGCATGCTGGCTGGTTTCGCGGCGACGGTGGCGTTGATAGTTGCGCCGTGGCTCCTGTGCAATCCAGCAGCGTGGATTGTCGTTGCACTTGTGGCCGGCCTCAGCTCGCTATTCCTTCTCGGAAGCGGGTCGCAGGACGCTGGAGCCTGGGTCGCCGGTATCATCGCATGCGCAGTCTTTCTCATTGGTGCTTGGGATGGCGGCAGCTTCGCCTGGCTACAAATTGGTTTTCTCTACGGCAGCGAACATTACCCCTACCTTTTCATCAGTTCGTGCTATAACCTCCCCTCCCTTCTTTCCAATCTTGGCTGGTCGCTGAAGGATCCTTTCTGGTCGGTTAATTTCGGATCCCTGCATTTCGACCTCACACTGCAATGGACGCTGCGCCTGCTGTACCTGGGCGCATTAGCCCTCTGCGCGCACGGCGCCGCACGACACACGCGCAATCGCGATCCGCGCGTCCTGATTGCAATCGCCGCGCCGTGGCTCCTGATGTTCGCGCTGTTGGGTCAAATGCAAGAACGTTACCTGCTATGGGGCGCGGTCGTGAGCGCCGTCGCGCTGGGGGTCAGCCTGAGGCTGAGCGTAATTCATTTCATCATCTCGGCCGCAAGCACGGCGATGATCGTTCACGTGATGCTGATCGACAAAAAGCTCGAAGCGACGCTCCGGGCGATTGATGTGCTTAATGGCGTTCGACCTTACGCCTCGGTCGTGGTGCTGGCCTGCGTAGCGGTTTGTCTGTGGAATATGCTTTCAACGCGCACTCCCGCTTTCCAGCGCCGACAGATCGATTTGAGCAGGACAGTGCCCGCTCTCTCGCTGGGACCGGCGGCGGATGAAGCTTAAACGGCGTGCCGCAGATTACGCGTGATTGAGTCGCTGCTCTAACCCATTTGGCTCCGCAATAAGCGCTCGATCATGGACGGGATTTCAAACGCCAATTGTAGTGGCGCTCTCCGAGCGTCGCACTAATTCCTCTGGGAGAGCGCCTGCCCCCCGCGCAGTCTGTGGCGCCCTCTCCAAAGAGCTGCAAACCAAGCGAACCCATATCTTCTTGTTCATCGCAGAGAAACTGATCCTGCACACCATCCCCAAGTCTCGCGGAATGCGCGACGAAAGGCAGGAACTTCTCCGAAACGGAAGAAAGTTCCTCGATGCCAGAAGTCCAACCGGCGTCTGCGACGCGAACGTTAACAAGGAGATGATCGTGAAAGTAAGACTTATTTGGCGGCTGTTTCTCGGTAGTTGCGCAGCAGGATTGCTGGGGATGCACTTCCAGGCAGCGGCTTTCGCTCAAGTGCCCGCGCCACCAATTACTCCAAATCCTGCTCCGCCAATCAGGCCAAATCCTGCGCCGCCGATTACACCCAATCCCGCGCCGCCGATTACTCCAAACCCGGCGCTGCCGATTACTCCAAACCCAGCGCTGCCGATTGAGTCACCCACGCCTACTCCCAAGATTACACCGCTGCCGCCTTAGCTGCGTGCTTATTTCCGTTCAGCGTCGCCATTCTCGTCTCTCCTCAATGTTTTCGGCGGAACAGACGGCGCTCAACATCCTCCGGCATGTACTTCCAATTTCTTGGTTTGCCTTCCGCAGTCATAAGATCGACCTCTTCAACGCGCGGATCTGTTTTTGCGATCGTTAAGCACTTCTCCTATTCACGGCCAGTCGCCGGATGTCACGATCACGACCAACTTCGGCGCTGCGAAGCTGACGAAATTCCTCGTCATCAGCGATGAAATCCCAACTGAAGATTCCCGCCCGCCTAGCGTCCATGCCCCGCTACATCACGATGTTCGTTAGGACAACCCCCCACGTCGGCCAACAAACAAATAATAACGTCCAACTGTTCTTCCCGCATCAAGCACGTCCACGGTCCCGAGAGGTTCGATCCTAACGAAGCTGATGCGCAGCGAATATTCGAGCGCGGCGCGTTTGGCAACGATCAAGGCATCACCACTCGGATGTTTCTCGGCATAAGTCGGCCAAAGCTCCAGTTGGTTGAGCGGTCGCGTTGTGACTGGCACGAACGTTTCCGGATGGCCCGGGAGATAAAATGATAGTAACGATGCCGTCATGTAGTTATCGGCAATAACGAATGAAGCACCGGTGCGTTGTTCCCATTTGCTAACTGTGGCAGCGAGACTGCGCGAGCCGCGCGCTCGGTCGAGCGGGTCGACCCGATGCGGCAAATGCAGCCAGCGTGTCTCCAACAGGATTGCTGTCTCGGCCGATGCGAGAGCAAATGCTCCTACGGCGGCCCACAATGCCCAGCGGTGGGTGCTCCCAAAATCGGTCCACTTTGCTGCCAGAAAGATAAGGCCCCCGATGTAAGCCGCGGCGGTCCAATCTGGCGGACACAGGTAGTGAAAGCTGAAAACAAGGTAAAGACCAAAAAGCGGAATGAAGAGCAGCACCGCATAGCCGGTGGCAACTCGCGGTGTGCACAGCAATGATGGTCGCAACAAGACTAAGATCAGCCCGAGAAAGATAAGCGGCGAGACGACGCCGGCTTGTTCTCCAAGGAAAAGCAGAACGAATGACGGATGGAAACCAACCCCCGTATCCAAGGAGCCTCTATGGAGCAGCCAGTCGCTCGTTGGCCACCGATGTTGGAAATTCCAGACGATGGCCGGAATTAAGAAGAGAAGCGCCGTCCCGATCATCGCCCAAAAAGTGAGCCGGCGGAGATGAAGCCGACTCGGCGCATGCCAGAGGCAGAACGCCGCAAAGGAGATTAGTTCAATCGCTGCAGTGTATTTCGAGAGTAACCCAAGGCCGAGGAGGACGCCGGTGATTACCCACCAGCGGAGGCGTGTTTCCTCTTTTGCTTTCCAGAAGGCGACTGCAGCCCATGTCCAGTAAAAGACGTAGATCGTGTCGATGGTCATGAGCGAAGCGCCCACGGCGAAGAGGGGAACGACTGTTGCCATAGCGACTGCCCAGAAAGCGACGCGATCGGAGAAAAGTTGCCGCGCCAGCACGAACATTCCGATGCCGGTGCCGCTGGCGAAAAGAACTGCAAAAAACCTAACACCAAAAACAGTTTGCCCAAAGAGCGCGGTCCCGGCGCCAATGAGCCACGCGATCATGGGACCTTTGTCGAGATAACAAATGTCGTGATGGCGCGACCAAAGCCAGTAGTATGCTTCGTCGCCGACTAACTCCAGATGCGTGCTATAAGCCAGGTGGAATGCTGTTCCAACGCAGATCAGAAGCAACGCGCCTTGAAAATAGAATCGTCCGGCCGATCTATTCGCCATCGGCGGCGCGCGCAGGTTGCCTGGCGAATCGGGTTCTACGTCGGCGGCACCCATACGCAAGACTAATAACGTTGAGGGATCAACTCAGTCAGCTGGCAATGACCTCCGCATTGAGTTACGGGCTAGGCATCATTTGGATTTTTGAGGCTTAAGATTGAAATGATGATCCTCCGCCGCCTGTTCGAGTTCCTCTTCTGCCGCTGATTCTGCTCGCGCCGCAATGACATGACCGTCTAAGGCGTCGATCTCGATTTCATTCAGGTTTGGCGAATGGGAAAGATGCACGTCGATCGTCCAAACCAGACGATTATCTTTCCATCGTAACTCTTCAACGCCGAGATGGCCTCCGGGCGTGCGATGCAGAGCGATCTCCTCTGCCCTCTTCAGACTTACCTTGCGCGCCTCCGGCCCGACGAAATGTTTTGACGGAACGACCTCTAGCCACGCAATGATACCGATTGCGATCGCGACGGTAACGGTCGCCGCCCATCTTTTGAATGGATGTTTGTAGAAATCGTCTCTGCTTCGTCTTTGGATAGTCCCCTGATGAAGGCTATGCGCTGACCCTCCGTTGCAGCGGCGGAAGGTGAACCATTTCAGGCCGAGAAAATCGACCACCGGCAAAAAGAGAAAACTGGTGGTCGTGTATTTGGAGCTTCCATGCTGACGCGGTCGGTGGTTGACAGGTTTCTCAACCACTTGAAAGCCAGCCGCGACCGCCATAGCGGGCATAAAGGAATAGAGGGTCCGAATCGGAATAAAAGCATCCACCACCTCCCGGCGGAAAACCTTTAATCCGCAGCCGGAGTCGGAGACGCCATCTCGCAGAAAATCCGCGCGAATGTAGTTGGCGATCCGCGAGATCTTGCGTCGTGGCCAGGAGTCTCTTCGCCTCACGCGCGTGCCTACTACCATATCGGCCTCCTCCAGCCCGGCCAACAATTTGGCGATATCGCGCGGATCATTTTGCCCGTCGCCGTCCATGGTCACGATTACTGCCGCCGTTGTTTTGCTAAAACCGAAAAGTAAGGCCGCCGC
>QHOM01000329.1 GCA_003218785.1 Verrucomicrobiota bacterium | reverse complement strand
GATCGCGCACCTCTCCGCTAGCGAGAGGCAGCACGTGTATCTGATTTTCTCCAGACTTGAGAATAGCAATGCGCTTGCCATCAGGCGACAGGTCCCAGTGGTAGAAGCCTAACGGGTCCGTTGCGAACTTCGCGAGTTCACGACCTCTCCCTCTAATGGGGTCGAGAACACTGAACGCCAGCCACTTGCCATCAGAAGTCTGTTCCGCGAAGACACACAAGTTTGCCTCAGCCTGGGAGCAGCGATGGCTGTTATAAAACCGAGCTGAAAATACGAACTCGGGCGGCCCGCCATTTACCGGAACTCGCATCAGGCGGGACATTGGCCACAGCCGTTCAGTTTTTTCTGTTAGCTCCTGGTACACCAACCATGCACCGTCGGGGCTGATCCGGGGAGAATCTGCTTCGGCATTCTTGACTCCGATAACGAGGGCTTCCGCCGAATCTTGGTCAAGGGCCTGCTTGAAAACGCCCCAGTGGCCGTTGCGGTCTGACATGAATATGACCGCCTTACTGTCGGCCGTCCAGGCTACGGGCAACTCATCGGCCTCGGTGAACGTGATCCGGCGAGGCGCTGTTAAACTAATGCCGCCTCTTCCGAGTTGACCAACATAGACGCCACTTTGAGCCGACCACCTGTGAAATGCGAGCCGTTTTCCATCTGCCGTCGCGCTTACGTCGTCAATATGAAATGCGGCCCAATTTGTGAGTCGCTGTGGCTGACCTACGGATGCACCGGTTTGCGGGTCAACAGGGACCTCCCAAAAGTTATCGCTTTTCCCGTTAGGTTCCGTGTCTGACCTGGAATAGATGATACGACTGGGCGGTAACCAATAGAGGTCATGCACCGTTGGAGATGAGAACACGGTGGTGGGCGACTGACCCTCTCATTTCACCGCGGCGAGTGCGCTGCCATCAGTGGTCCCGAGGAGCCTCTCAGTCTCCTCACCATTTGGTCCCATCAGCCATACTTCACGGTCGCCCAAACTACCGGTATTCGTGGTAAAGACGACCTTCGAGCCGTTCGGCGAAACCGACCATGCCGTAGCATCGTCACGAATTTTGCGCGGGGCTCCTCCAAAGGCAGAGACCACCCAGATGCTGGTGTGCTGCTCGATGCTTGCGTTGGCAAGAAAACGCGTCCCGTCCGGAAACCAGGGCCCAATCCACCATTCCGCTCCGCTGCCCTCCAGCGCTTTCGGTTGCGGTATTATGCGCATCTCCCCGGTTGCGATCAGTTGCAAGTGGATTCCTTTTACATCCCAGTACGCCAAGTATTTACCGTCGGGAGAAATCGTGCCGTTTGCCACTGCGTTCTCACGGGAGTTGACCGTGAGCTGTTGCTGCCTTAGCTCGCGTTCGGCAAGGGGTTTGTGAATTAGGAGCCTTACGACGAAAGTTGCGACCAGCAGAGTGGTAATCGCCAGCGCTGCAGACAGGGCAATCTTCCAGAGCTTTCTCCTACCAGGTTTGGAAACCTCGGCCACATCCACCGGAGCCGATGGCCGCAATGCGGTAGCAACAGGAGAAAATGCGGATCCTGGCTCTGGCGCGATTTGGGTAGAACCGGTCGCAGCCACCCGCACCGTCTCTGTTTGTCGCCTAAGTCGCCGGAGGTCCCCGCGAATTTCTGAAGCGTGCTGGTAGCGGAGATTGCGGTCCTTCTCCAGTGCCTTATGGACAACGAATTCCAGTCCCGCGGGTAGCTCAGGATTGAGCTTCACCGGCAAAGCGGGAGCACCGTGGAGGATGGAATCGAAAACGGCAGCCGAGGTATCTCCGCGAAAAGGCAGCGACCCGGTGGCCATCTCGTAAAGTACGGCACCAAAGGAGAACAGATCGGTACGGCAATCAAGTTCCTGTCCCAATGCCTGTTCCGGCGACATGTATACGATCGTGCCCATGGCAGTGCCGGGACTGGTCAAGTCACGCGGCGCCTCAGTCGCCATGCTCTGCGTATTGTCCTCGTTGACTTCGCCGCTGCTGCTGCTGCGCAACTCGTCCTTCAGCGTCAGCTTCGCCAACCCGAAGTCGAGAATTTTGGCGTGGCCACGGTTGGTGATGAAAATGTTCGCCGGCTTTATGTCTCGATGGATAATGCCATGAGAATGCGCAGCATCTAAAGCTTCGGCAATTTCGATGCCCAGCTCAAGCAGTGTTTCCGTGTCGAGCGGGCGCCCCGAAATACGTTGCTTTAGGGTCATGCCCTCCAGGTACTCCATGGCAATGAAGCGCCTGCCTCGCGCCTCGCCGATCTCATAAATCGTGCAGATGTTGGGGTGATTGAGAGCAGAAGCGGCACGGGCCTCGCGTCGAAA
>QHOM01000121.1 GCA_003218785.1 Verrucomicrobiota bacterium | reverse complement strand
AATAAATCGCTGCGATTCCCACTGCGCTAATTCATCCCAGGTGCGCGCTTTAAAAACGAAACCACGTTTGCGTTCGAATGGCCTAACGACTGAGAGTTCGCGATCCAGGCGCGCTCCCAGCGCATAAAATTCTGCCGGTGTCCGCGGCGTTTTTCGGTGGCCAACAACTTTAGACGCATTCATTTGTCGACTCTTAGATAGGCAGCGGAAATCTTCTCGTTAAATCGAGCACTTTTCGGCGCACTCTCTCCAGGGCGTCGGCGTCGCTTCGATTACTCAACGCCTCGGCAATCAGATCCGCGATCTCCAGCATCTCTTCTTCTTTCAGGCCGCGTGTGGTGACAGCTGGTGTACCAATGCGGATCCCACCAGGCTTGAAAATTGGATAGGTGTCGAATGGGATCGCATTTTTATTCACGGTGATACCCGCGCGGTCGAGAACTTCCTGCGCTTCTTTGCCGTTAATCTCCTTGGGCCGAAGGTCGACCAGCATGAGGTGATTGTCCGTGCCGCCTGAAACAATTCGATAACCATGTTTGGCGAGGCCGGCGGCGAGCGCTTTCGCGTTAATGACAACCTGCCGCTGATATTCGCGAAACTGGGGCTGAAGCGCTTCGTGAAAACAAACCGCCTTTGCTGCGATCACGTGCATGAGCGGACCGCCTTGCACTCCCGGAAACAGCGTCGAGTCGATTGCTTTGGCGAACTTTTCTTCGCATAACACAATGCCGCCGCGCGGACCGCGCAAACTCTTGTGCGTCGTTGTTGTCACAAACTGCGCATGCGGAATCGGGTTTGGATGCTGACCGGCTGCGACCAGTCCGGCGATATGCGCCATGTCGATGAAAAGAATCGCGCCAACGGAATCGGCAATTTGCCGGAGCCGAGGAAAATCAATCGTCCGCGGATAGGCTGACGCACCTGCCGTGATCATGATTGGGCGCACGTCTTCCGCTTGTTTTTGCAGCGCGTCGTAATCGATCATCTCGGTTTTTTCATCCACGCCGTAATGAGTGACTTGATAAAATTTGCCGGAGAAATTTGCTGGATGCCCGTGTGTGAGATGGCCGCCGTGCGCGAGGTTCATAGTCACAATTTTGTCGCCCGGTTTAATCGCGGCGAAATAGACTGCCATGTTTGCTTGTGCGCCGCTGTGCGGCTGTACGTTCACATGTTCTGCGCCGAATAATCGCTTTGCGCGATCAATGGCCAGCTGCTCGGCCACATCGACATTCTCGCAGCCGCCATACCAGCGCTTTCGCGGGTAACCCTCGGCGTACTTGTTTGTAAGGACACTTCCCTGCGCTTCCATGACCGCCCGACTCGTGAAATTTTCTGACGCAATCAATTCGATGTTTTCACGCTGCCGTTTTTCTTCCGCGGCGATCGCATCGAAAATTTCAGGATCGACTCTGCGCAAAGCATCGCCGTACCGAGATCGCGCATGCGCGGACCACCTGGCCGCACGAGCTCACCTTGTTCTACGAACGCAAGCACGCTGGGTAAAGCGTTTTTGATCGTGCGCGCACAATCTTCGTAAACATCCCGGCCAAGGCCGATCGGGTCTGGAACATCGCGCCAAACTGTCGTACCGGGCTCTTCAAATTCGCGGAGCAAAAAGGATTTTTCGCCGCCGTGCGGAAAGAGCATCTGGATTGTCTCCAGATGCGCGCCGGTCATGGCAAAGATGTGTGTCGCACGATCGATCAGCGCGGGCGTAACTGGCTGGCTGCGAAGACCGCTGATGTCCACGCCTTCCTCTTCGCAGACTTGCACCGCATAGAGACTTGGTGGTTGGCCGCGCACGGCGTGCACCCCAGCCGAGGCAACTTCAATGTCTCTCCGATTTCCAAGCAAACGCCGAAACAGGCCTTCCGCGATAGGACTGCGGCAAATGTTACCTGTGCAGACAAAGAGGACGTTTTTCACGATTCTGGCGGCGCGAGCGCGCGCGATTCCAACCTAGAATCGAACAAGCCCAAGTCAATTTGGCGACGCGGGAGCAACCTCGCAACCTGTCTGGAGTCCTCGAACCGCGCATTCCCGAAGCTCCAAATCCCAATTCCCAAACCCCAGGGAAGACTCAATCGCCAAATCCAAAAAAAGGACAGGCCATCATCCGCTTTTGGAGATGATTGATGAAAAAATTAAGGTCAACTCGCGCGCCTCGGCTCCTAAACTCTCGCGTGCGGCAACATTGTTTTTAGATAACCCCGCATCGACTAATCGCGAAAAGAGACGACTCTCCTTCGCTTCCTTGCGGCAGATTTTCAGGCGCATGAGAAAATCCTTCTTGCTCAGAGCTTCATCGGCTTCGATCCAATTGGCACGACTGAGCCCGATGCTCGCACCAATTGTCGAACATCTTCAGTGTTGCTTACTGTTCGCGGCAACTGCTTAACAAACGCCCGCACTGATTGTGCAGACTCGAACGTTCGGTCCTCCAGATCGCGTGGTTTAGCGTCGTCCTCCATTTTGCAACTTGGGATTTGATCCTTTATTTGGGATCTGGTGCTTGGGATTTGGAACTTGCAGCTCCCATTTCTTCTTTATCCGTTTGATCGAAATTCTATCCACGAGGCAGTTGCAGCCTGAACCTGTGCCAAATGTAGAGAACTGCAATTGCTCCAAGAATGGAAACGATTAATCCCGCGGGATGGAATCGGCCTTTTCCGCCTGGCGGGGAAAATAGATGTGTGACAGCGCCGCCAATAATTGAGCCGACCATACCAAGCACGATTGTCCACATGATCGTCAGATGCGTATGCATGAGCGCCTTAGCGACGCATCCCGCGAGGAAACCGACAATGACATACCAGATGAGATGAAGCATATTTCCCTTTTGAATCGTGCGATTTAGAAGATGGACCGCAGCATTATCAGAGGGGCCTGTCGGAAGCGATGCAAAAATTCAACGTAGTGCCTGATAGATTTTTGTGAATAAGTCAATCCGTGTCGAGAGCGCTGCGTGTCACGCCGCAAGGTCGTCGCGGCGACCCAAGGCACGGCCTTCGCAAGGGTCGTCGCTACGACTTTGTGAAGTCGGTTCTGAATAATTGATGCTTCTCACCAGCGGTAATTGCGGTTAATCTTAACGCATGGCTATGCGCCTCTTTAACCCCATTCTGTTCGCTCTTCGCATCGCCGTTCAACGGCTTTTCCGCCGATGACTATCGAGACCTTGCGCCAGGTGCCGTTATTTGAATCGCTCGATGACGCGGCCGCGAAGAAGTTGTGTGAATTGCTGGAGACCCTCGACTGCAAAACCGGGGCATTCTTGTTCCGCGCTGGGGATGCGGGTGACGCGATGTACCTGATTGAACATGGGAGAGTCCGGATTTGTGTTAGGGCCACGGATGGACACGAGGTGACGCTTACAGAATTGGGCCGCGGCGATTTCTTTGGCGAACTGGCATTGCTCGATGGGCAGCGGCGCTCAGCCGACGCGGTTGTGTCGGAGGGCGCAAGGCTCGCTATCCTCTCGCGCGAGCACTTCCTTTCTTTCATGCGCAGCAGTCCCGACGTTGCGCTGGAAATGCTGACCGCGCTCGCGAATCGGCTGCGGCATACCGATGAACTCTTGCGTCGTAGCGCCACGCGCAACGTCAATGTGGAGGAGGCGGCACAGCTTACACTCGCAGACCGCGCCGCCGACATTATCGCGGAGTTTGGCGGCAGTTGGAAATTCATCTTCGCCGCGGTGCTCTTTTTCAACTCGTGGGTGCTGATAAACACCTGGCTGCTTGCGAGCAGGGGCTTCGATGCTTATCCCTACCTGCTACTCAGCACTGTGATCAACATGCTTGCCGTGTTGCAAGCACCAATCATTTTGATGTCGCAGAACCGGCAGGCCCACAAGGACCGGCTTCGCTCTGAAATCGATTATCAAATCAACTTGAAGAACGAACTCGCGTTGAATGAGATTCTTCAACGTTTGAAAGTCCTCGAGCAGGATTGTTTGCGGCTGACACAGAAAACCGTTGCGGATCAAAAGCTAAGCGACTCTAAAGCGGGAGATGGTTTCTAAACCTATGGGCGATTGCGGGATGGCCTAGCCTGATTATTGTTAACGCTTCTATGAAAAAGCTTCGAGTCTTTTTGTTTCTCGCGTCGGTCTTGGTCGTTTTTTTATCAGGCTGTGCAAACCAAGGCCCGAGTCCCGAGCAACAGTCCCGCGATGCGGATCAACAAAGGCAAGCTGAGCAGCAGCAAGCTGAGTTTCGCAAGAGTCTTCCCCCTGTAGCTAATCCCGGCCGAGGCCAATAGAGCATCGGGGAAAAATGACGAATGACGAACGTCTAATGACGAATCAATGACGAAAATCCGAATGACGAAATAGGCTTGCCGCGCAGCGTTTCGTCATTTGAGCATTCGAGCTTCCTTCGTCATTCGTCATTAGTGTTTCGTCATTTTGAGCGCGGCCACCACCGTCTGAGCAATTCCTCAGACTAAATCATGAATTCTCGCCTTTCGCTCGGAGCCGTGTTTACAGTGGAAAATGCGTTCGCGATGGAAGCGGATCCGGTACCGTCTCGAGTGGATCGGGCTCATCCTTGCCACAAAGCTCATCCCGCTGTTTTCCCGGAGGGCATGCTACTACCTCGCTCAAACGGCCGGAGCGCTCATGCCGATCTTTGATCGGCATCACTACAAAGTCGCTCTGAACAATCTCGAGGTCGCCTTTGGCAATCAATTATCACCCAGGGAACGACGCAAAATCGCCCGCCAGTCATTTCAATATTTTGCACGGACGATGGTCGATCTGCTCTGGAGTCCGCGATTAACGCGCGAAAATTTCCGCGATTACATCGAGTTTGAAAATTTGGAAGAGATCGATCGCGTGAGCGGATCCGAGCGCAACTTCATCACGGCTTGTTATCACTATGGCAATTTCGAATGGTTCAGTCTGGCCAGTGGGTACTCGGGATTGAGCGGGACGATCATCGCGCAGGAATTCAAAAACTCGCTGCTCGATCCAATTTTCAAAAAATTGCGCGAGCAATCTGGCCACGAATTGATTCCGCGGGAGCGTGGCATCATCCGTCTTTACAAAGTACTGCGGCGAAAGGGACGGACGGCGTTGCTGGTCGATCTTACCGTGCCGCCAGATCAAGGCGCGGTAGCCATCGATTGCTTCGGGCTGAAGACGAGCGTGACTTCAGCGCATGCGTCGCTGCATAAGCAAACCGGCGTGCCGATCATCCCCGTGCATTGCGAACCACTCGTGGGCGGCCGTTATCGAGTGGTTTTTCATCGCAAGATCGACAGTACGGAAGCGATGACGCTGCAACAGATCGCGCAAGCATGCTGGAATTCCTTCGAACCTTATGTGCGAAAAAACCCAGCCCCATGGCTCTGGATGTACAAACACTGGCGCTACCTTCCTGCAAAACCCGACCGGCCTTATCCGTTCTACGCAAATTTTTTGCGACCGTTCGAAGACATTCTTGAGCGCGACCAGCCAAGCAAAGAGCCGCGACGCGGTGAGGCGTGACGGCTGATTGGAGAATGTTGTAGAGGCGGTCTGTCCTCAGCCGCAAATCCTTTCGAATGCGCGTGAGGACACGCGCCTCTACACATTACGCGCGATCGATATAAACTAATTCACCCTGATACGGCCAGTCTTCTGCGGACTTAACAAGACCGGCGCGCACGGGATTCTGCCTAACGTACTCCCATTTTTGGGGGTTAACTTTCATGTTGCGCAATAGATGATCGAAAAAACCGGGCTGCCAAAAAGACGCCTTTGACTGGCCGGGAAATGCTTCCAATATCGCGCGTTTCAAGCCCTTTACCCAAGTACCGAGAACAAAGCTTTGATCGCCACGAACAAAGAAATGCAAATGATCTGGCATGATCACGTACCGACCTGGAGCGACGTTGAACTCCGACATTGCTCGCGTACCGTACAACACCAGGGCTCTGTGAGCTGCTTTCAAAGAGGGAAGCCTGCGGCGATGCAATGTGCATGCGGTGACGAAAAACAATGGCGCGCCGTAGGATTGGAAAATATGTGATAAGCGCGGCGGTCGTCCCTTGATCATTAGGTCTGGATGTAGAGGCAGCCGTGTCGGCTGCCTCCACAGGATTTCCGGACACGCGCCTCTACACTGTTGTAAGCTCTACCGATCGTTCACGACTATCTGCGGCGCAGGCTTGTTCAGTTCAAGCTGGGCGCTTACTTTCTCCAAGCCAGTAGTGAGCGCTTTGATTTGGTTCTGTTGCTCCGCGAGCTTGAATTGAAAGTCCTGTTTTAATTGGGCAATCGTTGCTTCCTGTTCCTTTGCCCTGCAGTGCTGCTCCTCAATCCTGCGATGCGCTTTGAGGAACTCGTTCAGCAACATCGCATTCACCGCTTCGTAACGAACCGTGTAGGGCTTGCCTTGTGCATCGCGAGCGACTAACTCGGGGTCCACCTTTTCGACCTGCTCAGCCACAAGGCCAAACTGCGGGATGCCAGCCGGGTCAAGCTCATGCTTGTAGCGGAAGGTCACCGGTTTCAGCGCCAGGATCGCTTCGCTTGCCCTGTCCATCGGCTGGATTCCATCCTTATAGCGTTCCGAGGAGACGACCGTGCCGACGATGACTCCTACGCCACTAGGCACCGTCACTCCGCTGATGCCAGCGATAAAAGTAGCCTTCTGTATGCCGGTCGTGCCGATCCGGATTTTGTTGGATTCGCCCGCGACACCCGCGTCCCCAATGTCGATGTTGTTCTTGCCAGTGGTGAGATTTCCACCGGCAGAAACACCCAATGCGATGTTGAAGCTGCCGGTAGTGTTGCTAAAGAGCGCACTATCACCGATGGCAATGTTGTCGGCGCCGATTGTGTTGCTAACGGGGGCATTAAGACCGCTGGCTGTGTTGTTACTGCCGGTAGTGTTGCCACCGAGCGCCTGGTCACCCAGTGGCCGTGTTGTTAAAGCCGGTCGTGTTGTTAAGGAGCGTGGTAGCACCTGTGGCAGTGTTGTTGCTACCGGTCATCTGAATATCTGGATTGCCTCCCATTGCAGAAGATCCAACGGCGGTGTTGTTGCTGCCCGTTGTGCTGAAGAAGAGAGCATTATAGCCAGCGGCGGTATTATTGTTGCCATTGCTGTCTTGGAGCGCCGATTGCCCGATGGCCGTGTTGTTGGAGCCAGTGGTGTTCACTTCCAACGCACCGGCACCGACAGCCGTGTTAGCAATGCCGGTGGTATTTCCAAATAGCGAGAATTCACCGATGGCCGTATCGACGTAACCGGTGGTATCATGATAGAGTGCGTCCACACCGACCGCGGTGTTACCGCTTGCACTGGTCACGCTAAGCAGCGCATTAGCGCCAAATGCCGTGTTGCTGAAGCCAGTTGTTAAGTTGACAAGCGCGTTGTCACCTTGGACGGTGTTGAAGTTTGCTAAGCAGGCGTCTTGACATGCGGCCCGCGCTTGGGGCAAGAGCGCAAAGTAGGCGAGCGCGAACGGAATGAGAGGAAACGCGCGCAAAGGCGAGCGGCTCATTGAATTTCTTAGGAATCGAATAGTTGTTTTCAGGTTAAGTAATGGATTCATATCAATTGGTACCTCTCCCCGGCTGGTTTAATTCTGTCACTGCAGATCTGAAACCAGCGGAAGAAACTGCCGGGACAAGCGCCTTCTGCCCGATCCAGATCTGGTTTTCGATGAAGGCCGGAGTTTTGAAAAAATCTTGCCAGCTTGTCAAGCAAAAAATGTAAAATGTCTTAATGGTAAAAACAGAAAATCGTCCACAGGCAAAAAATAGCGGGGCGGCCCGCTGGCGCCTCCGTTGTAGCGGCGTTTATGTCAAACGCCTGATTTTTAATTCGGTGGTTGGCACAACCACCGCTAGGCGCTTGGCACGGGCGCCTCTGCATCGCCGCCGGTTGACAAAGTGCTACGAAGCTTTTCCAGTATGGAACGTATGCGATATGTTTCCTTATTCATTTTACTGGGGGTTACCGGTGCACTCTCGATGCTTACTGGTTGCCAAACCGGGCGCGTGACTGCCGGCAAGCCGTACCATGTGACAGCTTATCGTCCCCACGATCCGTCGGCGGTACGCGTGAGAGTTTCGCTCTCCAAGCAGAATGTATATGTGATGGAAGGCGACCGATGTTTGATGGCTGCCGCCATTTCAGTTGGCATCCCGGGCAAGCCAACCCCAAAAGGAAATTTCACGATTTACGCAAAGCAGGAACAGAAACGCTCCGGTTCGTATGGGTTTAGCGTGCAGGGGAATCGCATTGTCCCTTCGACCGGCGGCGGGGCCGGACGCTATGTCGGTTATCCGATGGGATATTGGTGCGAATTCGCGCCAGCATATGGCTTTCACCAGGGCTTTGTGCATCCGTACCCGCGTACGCATGGATGTATTCGGTTGCATGGCGAAGCCGCGCCGAAGTTTTACGCGCTGGTGAAAATTGGGACCCCTGTGAACATCGCCAATTCGCAGCCGGAAGATGCTACGCTAGGGCCGACAGTGCAGCGCGTGGATGACTCGAAAACGCCGGATCCGAGTCCGAGCCTGATGATTACGTCGGCAGCTTTCGAGAAACCGAGCGGGCCGCTTCTCCAGTAAGCCTAATTCTGCGGGCGCTGCGCTCGCTTTAATTGTGAGCACGAATCTTATTTCCAGCGGCACAACGGCACGCGAGAAAGTCAATTTGCGCACGCCCGACGTGATGGCTGCGGTGCAGCAACAAGTCGAGTCGCACTATTGTAGCGACATTGTCGAGAAGGTGCGCCGCGCGGGTGGGATTATTTCCGTGGGTGATACGACGGTGCGCCTGGCGAAACAATTTGGCTTTTGTTACGGTGTCGAGCGCGCGATTGATCTCGCTTATGCTGCGCGCAAAGTTTTCCAGGATCGCCGGCTCTTTATTGTCGGCGAAATCATTCATAACCCAGAGGTCAATCATCAGATCGCTTCGTTAGGTATCAGGAACCTTACCGGCAAGAACAAGCAGGCGGATATTTCCGATCTCGGACCGGAAGACGTGGTGATCGTGCCGGCGTTCGGAACGGAACTGGCGATCCAACAGCAGATCAAGGATCGCGGCTGCCAGATCGTCGATACGACTTGCGGTGACGTGATGAGTGTCTGGAAACGGGTCCGTAAATATGCAAGCGAATCGGCTACTTCCATCATTCACGGCAAGGCCGCACACGAAGAGACGAAGGCAACCAGTTCGCGCGCGCTTGGCGATGGCAAAGGACATTACCTCGTCGTTCTGACGCTCGCAGACACCGATTACGTTTGCGATTACATCCGGCACGGCGGCGACAAGCAAGCGTTCCTTGAAAGATTCAAGGGGGCGCATTCGCCCGGGTTCGATCCCGACGTGCATCTGCAAACCGTCGGCGTAGCGAATCAAACAACCATGCTGCGCGGGGAAACGGAGGAAGTGCAGCGGCGAATTCAACGGGCCGTTATCGATCGAGATGGGCCTGAACTGGCGGAGAAGAACTTTCGATTCTTCGACACCATCTGCGGCGCGACGCAAGAACGACAGGATGCGTTGCGCGAGTTGCTCAACGTCGAAATGGATCTTTTGCTTGTCGTCGGCGGTTACAACAGCTCGAACACGTCGCATCTCGCTGAGATGGGCGAGGAAAAGCTGCCGACTTATTTTGTACTCAATGCCTCGCGGTTGGTTTCCGCCACGGAGATCAAGCACTACAATTTGCACGAGAAACGCGAAGTCGTTTCACACTTTTGGTTACCGAACGGGCCGACTGTCATTGGCATCACCGCTGGCGCGTCCTGCCCGAATAATTTGATCGAGGAGACATTGATCCGCCTTTTTGAATTGCGCGGGATCTCGCGCCAGCAACTCGAACTCGCAGCGTAAGGAATCTGGTAGGGGCGATTGACCTCGATCGCCCGGGGACCTTGATATCATCTCGGAAATGCCACGTACAGTGCGTAAACAACTCGATCACACGACGCATTTTGCTGGACGTTTCGGCGCCATTTATTTCGTCACGATTTGCTGTCAACAGCGCGGATTGAATCAACTTTACCGCGAGCAAACGGCTTCTGTCCTGGTTGACGCAGCCCGCATTTACCATGAGCGAGGACGTTGGAACCTAACTCTACTGCTCATAATGCCCGATCACTTGCACGCGCTAATCGGCGTCGACGGACAAAGCTCGCTTAGCTCGCTCATTCGCGATTATAAAAGAATCATGGCAAAGATCGCAGGAGTAACGTGGCAACGTAATTTTTTCGATCACCGGCTTCGCCACGGTGAGAGCTTGACTGAGAAATTCGCTTACATCTGTCAGAATCCTGTGCGTGCCGGTTTGGTTGGTGCCGAAGACGCTTGGCGTTACAGATTGATCCCGGACCTCAATGGCTTGCAACGATTCCGGTAACACCGGAACTGGCGGCGTAGGGACCTGGTAGGGGCGATTGACCTCAATCGCCCGGGGGGCCGCAGGCTTGTCTCTACAGTGGCCACGCACAATTCAAGGCGGTTCGGGTGAACCGCCCCTACCTGATCCACGCAGAGCCGACCTGTAATGCGAAATTATTTTGTATGCGCGCAATCTGGAAAGGCAGTATCAGCTTCGGGCTGGTTAATATTCCCATTGCTCTTTATCCCGCTACACGACGCGAGGAACTCAAGTTTCGTCTGCTGCGCAGGAGCGATTTGAGTCCCGTAAATTACAAGCGTGTTGCCGAAAAGGACGGCAAAGAAGTTCCCTGGGACCAGATCGTGAAGGGTTACGAATACGAAAAAGGAAAATACGTCGTGCTGAAAGACGAAGATTTTGAGCGCGTCGATTTGGAAGCAACCCAGACGGTCGATATTCAGGACTTCGTCGATGTCGATGAAATCGATCCCATGTTTTTTTATAAGCCCTACTATCTTGAACCGCAAAAAGGCGGTGACAAAGCGTATGCGCTTTTGCGCGATGCGTTAAAGGACAGCAACAGGGTCGGCATCGCCAAGGTTGTGATCAAGACGCGCCAATATCTCGCCGGTGTAAAACCCGAAGACGGCGCGCTTGTTCTCGAGTTAATGCATTTTGCCGATGAGCTTGCAGACACTGAGAAATTGCATGTCCCAAAAAAGGTGGAGGTCGGAAAACGCGAAATGAACATGGCCAAATCACTCATCGACAGCATGAGCTCAAAGTGGGAGCCCGAAAAATATCGTGACGATTATCGCGAGGCGTTGATGGAAGTGATTGAAGAAAAAGTAGGGGCTGGCGGAAAAGAGATTGAAGAGAAACCCAGAAAAGCACCCAAGCCAACCAAAGTGATCGATCTGGTTTCCGTATTGCAGAAAAGCTTGGAGCAAACCGGCGCGAAGAAAAAGACGACAGCCAAATCACGCAGGAAGCAGAAGCACCCTGCCAAGAAAGCGGCGTGAAGGAGAAAGAACCAGATCTCACCACAGCGCTTGACGCTTTTATTAAGACGTTCAGTTATCCGGCCGATCAGGGGCTTTTGGTCAGGAATCTGCCTCAGCACTCAGTTCATGCGCGTGCAGACCGTGGAAATACGGCGGCGTATTTTGTTTTCCCCGATATCAAGAATCTCGAGGCTCATATAAGCGAGATACCACCAGGAGGCGCGACGCCCACTCATCGCCACACATGCGAGGCATTTTTCTATGTGATTTTCGGCGACGGCTACTCCGAGGTACGCGCGAGCGATAACACAGAAAAGCGCATCGATTGGCAGGCAGGCGATTTGTTCTGCACGCCAATCCACACATGGCATCGGCACGTGAACCGTGATCGCTCGCGGCCTGCTCGTTATCTCGAAATCACCACGATCCCGCTTATGAAATCATTGGGCGATTGGCGGATCGAAGCTGGTTAGCGATTTAACCATCCAACCGGTTTGACGATTTAACGTGGCGAAGCCGTTCCTCATTTTCTTGACAGATCAGATCGAGATCGTTCAGCCTGAACGGCCATGAACTCTCTTAATCGATTCACGGATCCGGTCTATTGTCTGATGCGACTAATCGTCGGCTTGATGTTTGCCAGCCATGGTGGCCAGTTGGTGTTAGGCATGTTTGGTGGTATGCCCGGCTCGAATAATGCGTTCACACAGACCGGCGGCTGGATCCAACTTATTGGTGGATTTCTGATTGCGTTTGGTCTGTTTACGCGTCTTAGCGCGTTCATCTGCAGTGGCGAAATGGCCGTCGCCTATTTCATGATCCATGTGGCAAATGCTACGACACCGATGGCGAAGTTCTTTCCGATTGCCAGCGCCGGTCCCCAGTTTTCCAACAAGGGCGAGCTCGCCGTGTTTTATTGCTGGGTATTTTTCTTCGTGTTCTTCTACGGTGCCGGCCGTTGGAGTCTTGACGCAATTTTTTGTCGAAAATCGACGACGGTAACGCCTTCGGTCGTGTAGCTAAAGCCAGGAGAGACATCGTCATTCAATGAAACATCTTTTGTTCGCGGTTGCGTTTGCTTGCCTCGCATCATCGATTCCAGCGCAGGAATTCAAGGATTTTGGTAAAGAACGTCTGAACAGTTCACCGCGTCACGGCGAATGGTTCGATATCAAATCGGGCGACCGCACGATCAAAGCGTTCGTCGTTTATCCGGAGCGTAAAGACAAAGCGCCGGCGGTGCTGGTCATTCAGGAAATTTTTGGCCTGACCGATTGGGTTCGCAGCATGTGTGATGAGCTGGCTGAGAATGGCGTCATCGCGATTGCGCCCGACTTTCTCAATGGCCAAAAGTTTGAAGATGCCGATGGAGCGCGCAAAGCGATGATGGCGGTGACGCAAGAACAGGTCAAAACGGTTCTCGACGCGACCGCCGATTACGCGCTCAAAATTCCGGCGTTCAACGGCACTCTTGCTGTTTGTGGATTTTGCCGGGGCGGGGGATGGGCGTTCATGTACGCGAACATGAACTCGAAATTGAAAGCGGCTTATTCATTTTACGGCGCGCCGCCAGAGTTGCCGGAGCAAGTCGCGAACATTTCGTGTCCGGTTTACGGTTTCTATGGCGAGAATGATGAGCGGGTAAACGCCGATATTCCCAAAGCGGAAGAGTTAATGAAAGTAGCTGGCAAAAAATATGAGCCGGTGATCTACAAAGGCGCCGGTCACGGCTTTATGCGTTCGGGTGAGCCGAGCAACCCAAATTTTCGCGAAGGCGACAAAAAAGCGCGTGACGAGGCCTGGACGCGCTGGAAAAAACTGCTCACCGAGCTGTGAAAATTGGTAGGGACAGCGCGCTGCGCTGTCCGCGGACGTCGCAGCGCGAACGTCCCTACCGCAATGAAGCTGCCAACACGTCGACGATTACCACGTCGCGTACCGCTGTGGGTCGATCCGAGTAAAGCGCACTATTTCATTACAATCTCGTGCAAACAACGCGGACAGAATCAACTCGCACGTCCCGCGGTCGCGCACCGCATTTTCGAAACCGCCAGATATAGAAACGCGCAGCGAATTTGGTACGCACGTCTCGTAATGCTG
>QHOM01000120.1 GCA_003218785.1 Verrucomicrobiota bacterium | reverse complement strand
TAACGACAACGAAATCGCGAGGCTGCTTCGGTTGAAGCGCTACGAGCAACCGCCGCCTGGTTATTTCGAAAATTTTCTGCACGAATTTCATCGCCGGCAGCGCGATGAATTACTCCGGCAGCCGCTTTGGCGGATCTGCTTGGAACGCGCTCGCGACTTCATGTTCCGACTGGATGTTCGTTCTCTGGCATCTTATCCAGCGGCCATCGCCGCGGTCGTGGTTTGTGCCGCAGTCATTTCATTGAAGATTTATCAGGAACCGGAGACTGCTCAGGTCGCTCTCCAAAGTCCGCCGGCCTTATCTGCGCCAGCGGATGCCGATGGAGAATTGACGCTTGCATCTCCGGTCGCCACGCGGATTTTCAGGACGCAGCCGCTTCGCAGTTTTGATGAAAGCGCCCAGACTCACCGAGCCGCCGTCCCCCCACGCTACGTGCTCGATAGCGTCCCCGTGAGTTATGAGCCGACTTTCAGATTTTAGTCGCGCGCCGGAGTTCCCTTTCCGGTTTCAGTTCAGGCCGATATTCAGCCTCGGCCTCGCGTTCAGCCTTTTCTTCGCGACGGTCTCCTTGGTTTACGCTCAAGAGCAATCCGCCACCGCAGTTAGCCATCAGGTTAAAGAGATCTTTGAGCATGCCGCCAAGGCGGTGGTCAAGATTCACGGTGTCGATGAGCACTGCGAGATTTCCGGCACCGGATTCTTTATTGATCCTACAGGAACGCTTTACACAGCATACACCGTTGGCGGTGAAGCGGGAAATTTCACAATTGAATTTAACGGCAAGAAATATCCAGCCCGCCAGCTTTTGGCGGATATCCGCAGCGGCACGGCGATGTTGAAAATAGACGCCGTAACTCCCGCGATGACGATCGGAAAATCGGAGGAACTGGAGGTGGCAACCCCAGTCGTCGCCATTGGTTATCCATTGGATTTGCCGGAAACGCCGAATTTCGGAATGGTCGCGGGGTTCGACCACAAATATCTGGGCCGCTATTTTTCGACTACGCACTTGCGTCTGAATCTGCCGACGCAGCGCGGAGAGGCGGGCGCGCCGTTACTTAACATGAAGGGCGAAGTGGTTGGCATCGTCGTCAGCAGTCTCGAAAACAATTCGGCGTGTTATGCCGTTCCAATCGAAGCGGCAGAGAAAATCCGCGGCGACTTTGTCCGTTTTGGCGAGGCCCGGCACGGGTGGGTCGGCATCAATGTTTCCGAGGCGCCGAAGCCAGTGGAAGGCTCACGAGCGGAAATGACGCAGATCATGGAAGGGACTCCAGCGGCCGGTTCCGGGATAAAACCAGGCGACATTCTCCTGCAAGTGGGACGGAAAAAAGTCACTGAACCCGAAGATGTACTGGATGCCTCATTTTTCATCACCGCCGGCGACGTTGTCCCGATCACCGTGTTGCGTGGGAATCAAAAGCTGACCTTTAACGTGCGGGCCGGGTTTCATCCAGCCAGTCAGCACGGAGTATTAATCGCTTCGCCTGCCTCGCCGACGATTAATCAGGCGATTCCGCTCAAGCTTGACTCCGAGGCGCAGCGCACGCCTTAGTGCCAAGACGCATTCAGCGCGCCAACATTTTCCGAAACTCTGCTTCGTCGAGAATACGAATGCCGAGATGTTTCGCCTTGTCGAACTTGCTCCCTGGCTGGGCGCCCGCGAGCACGTAATCGGTTTTCTTGCTCACGCTGCTACTGACGCGTCCGCCCAGTGCTTCGATCTTCTGCGTTGCTTCTTCCCGGGTCATCGATGGCAGCACTCCAGTGAGGACAAAAGTCTTGCCGGTCAGCGGTAGTTCCGCCGCTTTTTGAACCGAGGCTCTTTCGCTCTTCGGCGTAATTCCCAATTGCTTTAGCCGTTGCAGAATTTTCCGGCCGATCGCCGAGGCGAAGAAATCTAGAACGCTTTGTGCGACTGCCGGGCCTACCTCGGTGACAATGTCGTGCTTCTTTTCGGCTTTGCTCTTCGATTGCTTCGCGAAACCCGCTTTGATTAGCCGCTCGGCGATTTCTTTCGCGTCTTCTTTTTGTTCCCGCTTCTCGTGATACTCCAAAACGCCACCGAGCAACTGCGAATGAGCCACGTCGTCGATGTTGTCGTGGAAACGAGCGAGCTGCATTGCAGTGGTTTTCCCAACATCGGGAATCGCGAGAGCGAAAAGCCAGCGCGAAAGCGGCAAAGTCCTGGCGCGTTCGATCGCGTTAATTGCTTTGGTCGCGTTTTTCTGGCCAAAAACACGCGGCGCTTCCTCGGTGCCGAGATTCAATTTCGCCAATTGCTCGACCTTTAGCTCGAAAAGATCGAGTGGCTCGCGCACCAGACCGCGTTCGACCAGCTTATCCGCCACAATTCCACCCACAATGCGACGAACTCCGGGTCGCGCCGGATTGGCCCGCCGCAGACTGGACATTTGCTATCGATGTGTTTGGCAAAATCGAAGGGCTTCGCATCGCGCGAACGCTTCGATTTCACAACTGCGACCACCGCGGGAATTACTTCGCCTGCTTTTTCGATGACCACCGTATCGCCGATTCGGATATCTTTGCGTTTGATTTCGTCGTTATTGTGCAATGTCGCGCGGCCAACGGTGCTCCCGCTCACTAACACCGGCTCCAGCACTGCTACCGGCGTAAGAATTCCAGTGCGCCCGACCTGAATCACGATGTCATTCAAGCGCGTCTCCACGCGTTCGCCCTCGTATTTGTAAGCGATAGCCCACCGTGGCGATTTCGCGGTGAAGCCGAGGCGCTCGCGTTGTGCAAACGAATTCACTTTTACTACCGCGCCGTCGGTTTGATAAGCGAACTTGTGACGGATGCCGTCCAGTTCGTGAATTGCGCCCAGAATTTCTTCGACTGACTGAGCCACCCACCAACGTTCGGTGGCCGGCAAGCCCAGCTTCTTGAGCAGCGGAAAAATTTCCGAGTGAACATCAACGTCCACTCCCTCGGTCGCCCCAGTTCCGTACAAGACAACACCAAGCGGACGTTTCGCCACGATCGCCGGATCGAGTTGCTTGAGGGAACCAGCTGCGGCGTTGCGCGGATTTGCAAATAGCGGCAGGCCTTGCTTCTTGCGTTCGTCATTGAGTTTTTCGAAGCCTTTCCTGTCCATGTAAACTTCGCCGCGCACCTCCAGAAGTTTCGGCGCGGCATCGCGCAGGCGTTCCGGCACCGAGCGGATCGTTCGGATATTTTGAGTGACGTTATCGCCCACGTTTGCGTCCCCGCGTGTTGCCGCCTGACGCAGCTTACCGTTTTCGTAAATGAGCGAAACCGCAACGCCGTCCACCTTTGGCTCGATAACCACCGGAATCCTCTCATTTGGCAAAAGACGAGTGATCCGCTTGTAAAAATTTGCCACTTCCTCTTCTGAGTAAGTGTTGTCGAGGCTCAGCATCGGGATGAGATGCGAGACCTGCTCGAACGCTTTCAGCGGTTTGCCGCCCACGCGCTGGGTGGGTGAGTCCGGTGTAACAAGATCGGGGAACTGCGTCTCCAAATCGAACAGTTGCTTGTAAAGCCTGTCGTAATCGCGGTCACTGATGAGCGGCGCGGCTTCCTCGTAGTAGAGCCGGTCGTGCTTGCGGATTTCTTCCCGCAGCTGCGCAATGCGCTTGGCAGCTTGCTTTTCGTCCGTTGCCATGTTGCATCATACTGGCAGACAAAATTCTCGGCAAAGGGTAGGGACGCCGCGCTGCGGCGTCCGTCGGCGCAGCGCGCCGACCCTACCAGGCTTTCAATTTTCCGGGAAAACCGTTAAGCATAATAAGTCGTGGAACCGGGCGAACGAATCCTTGGCGTCGAAGGCGGCGGCACGAAGACCGCCTGGGCGCTGCTAGAAACTGTAGATGTCGGTGATGCCGGGCCGCAATTCCGCATTCTCGACCAAGGAAAATTGCCTCGATCTAACTTTCGTCTTATTAAGCGGGAACGTTTGCGCGCGATTCTTTACGAATTGCCGAAGGAGGTCGACCGGGTCGGAATTTTTCTGGCAGGTTGCGGCGCGGGAGAAGATCAACAATCGCTCTCTCGTCTTTGCGCCGACATTTGGCCGGCCGCGAAAATTGTCACTGGGAACGATCGCGATTCCGGGCTGGCCGCGGCGCTCGGACACGGCGACGGGATCGTCGTCAATGCCGGGAGCGGCTCGTCTGTCACTGGGCGACGCGGCGATAAGATCGAGAAGGCCGGCGGTTGGGGACACATTCTTGGAGACGCTGGCGGCGGCTATTTTCTCGTCATTCAGGCGCTGCGTCTTATTTTGCGCGAATACGATCGGCATCGCGGCGAAGCGGCATTCACCGCAAAAATTCTGCGCGCGCTTTCCTTGAACAATCTCGACGAACTCGTTCGCTGGGCGCAGACGGCAGATAAGATGGACATCGCAATGCTCGCCTCGGTCGTATTTGAAGCCGCGGCGGGCGGCGATGCGCGGGTAATGGAGATTATCGAAGAAGGCGCGCGTGTTCTCTGTGAATACACCGAGGCCGTCGCATCCAGTCTGCATCTGCTCGCGCCAAAAGTTGTGCTGATGGGTGGCCTTTTTCATCGTGACTCGATCTATACCCACGCATTTCGACGCAGACTGAAGAAGAATCTTCCCGATGCTCGCGTCGCGACTGCGGAGCGGCCTCCCGAACTTGGCGCGGCATGGCTTGCAGCGGATCTTGGCGATCACGTCACGTTTCACTCGAAGCTGTCTCAGAACGAAATCGACAATCTGGCTGCCGCGGTTACCGAACAGCGCAATCCGCGCTCGGAGAATCTGGAAAGGATGAGCGCGCGAGAACTGGTCGAACTTTTTGTTGAGGAAGAAAAATTTGTTCAGGACGCGTTGCGCGGAGCGATTGCCGACCTGACACGCGCAGCTGAAATTGTGACCGAATCGCTGCGAAATGGCGGCCGCTTGTTTTATGTCGGCGCCGGCAGCAGCGGGCGCATTGGGGTTCTCGATGCGAGCGAGATCCCGCCGACCTTTGGCGCGTCGCCTGATCTTGTACAGGGACTGATCGCCGGCGGTGTGACTGCGCTTTATCGCAGTGTCGAAGGTACGGAAGACGCGGAAAGCGCCGGCGCGTTGGCCGTGGATGAAAGGGGAATTAAAAATAGCGATGCCGTGATTGGTATCACCGCCAGCGGACGAACGCCTTTTGTTCTCGGTGCGCTGGCGCGGGCAAAGTCGTTAGGCGCAAAGACGATTCTGCTCACGTGCAATCCGGCAGCGAGCGCTGTTGTGGCAGGCGTGTCGCCCGCAGAGCATGGGACTGCGTCAGATGCACAAGAGAATGTGGTTGTCGATTTTGTAATTAAACTCGTGGTCGGACAGGAACTTCTCACCGGATCAACAAGGTTGAAGGCGGGCACGGTGACAAAAGTTGCGCTGAACATCATCAGTACCGGCGCGATGGTCGCGCTCGGCAAAGTGCGCAGCAACTTGATGACCGATCTTCATACATCCAGCGGGAAATTACGCGATCGCGCCGTTCGAGTGGTCGCCGAGTTGGCAAGCTGCGATTACGACTCCGCGCGTAACATGCTTGAAGCAAACGGCTGGAATTTGAGATCAGTCGTGGACAAGTTGTCGTAGCCACAACTCTGTGAGCCATCCCCTAACAAGCTTCAGTTTCGGCCTGACGACCACACAGCGGGGGCTCCAGAGGATTTCTCGGCAGCAGGTAGAAATTTTTGACCCGATAAGCGCAACGGAACCGTCCGGCACGAAGCAATGTAAGACTCAACCGAAAGGAACCCTATGCTCTGGACAATATTTGTAATCTTGCTGGTGCTCTGGCTGCTTGGATTGGTCAGCTCCTACACTTTGGGCGGATTCATTCATATCCTGCTCGTCATTGCGATTGTAGTGCTGATTATCAATTTGATCCAAGGCCGCCGGCCGTTGTAAGCTGACTACGATGAAACCGGCCGCGATCGTCGGTATTATTCTCATCATCATCGGCATCATCGGCTTTGCTTACGGCAGTCTAGGTTGGACGACAGAGAAGAAAGACGCGCAACTAGGCCCACTTGAAATTACTCACAAGGAGAGTCACGGAATCGATTTTCCGCCGATCGCGAGCGGAATTTGTCTCGCCGGTGGAATAATCCTTTTGATCGTCGGCAGCCGAAAAGGCTGATGGCGTCTAACCATTCTCCGCCTTGATTACGGCGAAAGTTTTGCTGCCTTTGCGGTCGAGATAGAGAAGGACGCCGCGTCTCGGATCAGCTTTAGTGAGCGCCTCGCGGAATGATTGCACGTTCGTGACCGGTTTGCTGTCCACTTCAGTGATGACATCCTCACGCTGAATGTCCTGTTGCGCGGCAAGGCTGTTGTCCTCCACGTCCGTCACGATGACACCTTGCTGAACCGCGAGATGCAGACGTTCAGCAACTTCCTTCGTCAATTCCTGCACCTGTAATCCAAACTTGCCAACATCCTCCTGTTTCGGTTGAGCCGGCTGGATCGGCTCGTTTGACGCGCGCGAGATCTCGCTAGGCAACTCGCCAGTCTTAACCGACACCTTTATGGTCTGCCCTTTGCGCCAAACGCTCAGCTCGACACTTTGGCCGACCTTCTTCTTTAAAATCTCATGCTGAAGCTGCGAGTCGGTTTCTACCGGCGTTCCATCGACATGTGTGATCACATCGAAGGGCCGCAAGTCGCTTCTGTAAGCAGGCGTATCGGCTTCAATTGTGCGCACCACAACGCCTTTGTCGGCGCCCGTGAGCAAATCGCGGATTGATGAGTCGTCGCCGAGCGTTTCGATGCGAATGCCGAGCCATGGGCGTACGATCTTGTGACCGGCGATAAGCTCCGCGCCGATCTCTTTTGCCATGTTACTTGGAATGGCGAAGCCGAGCCCGCGATTCATGCCATTGATCAGAGTGTTCATTCCAATCACCTTGCCATCGATGTCACACAGCGGGCCGCCGCTGTTGCCAGGATTGATCGACGCATCGGTCTGCAAGTAGTCGGAAATGGAGTAGCTGCCGGTCTGGAGCAATTTGCTGCGGCCTTTGCCGCTGACCACTCCGTAAGTGAAGGTGTAGTCGAGCTTGAACGGCGCACCAATTGCGAATGCAAATTGGCCTACGCGCACGGCGTCGCTGTCGCCGAGCTGGACGACTGGCAAACCTTTTGCCTCGATCTTAATGACGGCGACGTCGGTCTTTTCATCGGCGCCAACAACCCTGGCCGGAAAATCGCGGCCATCTCTCAACTTCACGTCGATTTTGTCTGCGCCCTCGACCACGTGAAAGTTCGTAAAGATGTAGCCATCTGGTCTAACAATGAAACCGGAGCCTTCGCTTTGGATCGGCCGAAGGTCGTTTGGGTTACGCCGCTGACTGTTTTCATCCGGCGGCCCTTGGAAGAACAGGTCGTCGAGTGGCGAACTCTCGCCTCCGTCGTTTTTCTTTGAAATCTCAATAATGACGACGCTTGGCGCCACGACCTCGAAAACTTTCGCAAATGCATTGTTCAATTGGTGAACCACATCCTTGCCCGCCTCCGCCGCGGCAGCAGGAACGGCAGGCGTCGGGGCGACCTCGGGTTGCGCCGCAAACGATGTAATAATTGCAGCGCACAAAATCAAAATGGATAAACGCATTGGTTCGAACTTGGACAGCATTGAACATGCAATGTTCAACTGGCCGCGTCCAACGCCACGTTGCCCAAAGCTGGCCTCGCAGTTCAATCGTGCCTCTGTTAGATTACTGTACAGAGCGGATATGCTTTTCGACCAAGCCTTGCATATGCGTGCGTCCACAAGGCGAATCGTCTTTCAGGCGGCCGTCGTATTTTTAATACTCCTCTGGGCGACAGCGATTGCACCCGAGCCTCCCGCCCGCATCTCAATCTCACCGCGCGACCTGGTTCGCGCTGTCACGATTGGCCGCAGCTCTCTTATCGACTTGTGCCTGATCGAACAGGTCGATCCCAACGGGCGCGACACTCACGGGCGGACGCCATTGCTGATCGCGACGTCGCGGCAGGATTGGAAGACAGCCCGGCGGCTCATCGATGCTGGCGCACTCGTCGACCACGCCGACGAAAAAGGTTTTACGCCCCTAATGGCAGCAGCAATGCACGGTAATCTGGAGATGTTCCGCGCGTTTCTTGCACGCCTAACCAATCTTCACGCCGAAGCTCGGTGTAAGGACGGCCGCGATCTCTTGGGAATGGCTCTCGATGGCGGGAACCCGGAGATCATCAGAACCGTAACGGAGCGCCTACCGCTCATGCCGCAGTGGAGAACCAGCACGCGGCGCGCTCTTGAAGCGGCCCTGCTTGCGGGAAACAAGGATCAAATCCGATTGCTGCTGGGTAAACATGCAGCTCCTCCGACCCCTGAAGGTAAAAGGGTGCCGCTGGTCGCCTATGCCATCGCAAAAAACGACGCGCCCCTTTTTAGCACTCTGATGGCTTGTGGCGCCGATCCCAACACCGTTTTGCCGACGCGCTGCGACAAGGAGTTCCTGGCGTTGCTCCCGTCAAAATCCCTTCGCAGTTATATCGAAGAAGACAGGAATGTGACCGTGCTGATGCTGGCTGCCGGTCTCGGGCAGGAGGGTTATGTGCGCGCTCTGCTGGGTGCGGGCGCCGACCGGACCCGGGCTACAAGACACGACAAAATGCTTGCGTTATACATTGCCGCCGAGACGGGCCAGTGGCGGTGCACGCAAATCCTTCTCGGCGGCGGCCCTTCGCCAGATGAGCTGCGCATCGAAATTTCCCTCGCTTCGCAACGCGTGGCCCTTATCAAGAACGGCGTGCCGATGTTCCGCACCGAATGCTCGACTGGCCGGAGAGGTTACTCCACACGGAGCGGTGAGTTTGTGATCACGGGCAAGGAACGGAACCATCGTTCCACGATCTACCACGTGGACATGCCGTATTTTATGCGCCTGAGTTGCCTCGATTTCGGGATGCACGCAGGAATGGTCCCAAATTATCCAGCCTCTCACGGCTGCATTCGGCTCCCTCCGGAGGCTGCCCGCAAATTTTTCTCCGAAATCCCGATCGGCACGCTGGTAACAGTGAAATAGCGGCGATTGTTCGCCGGGAATCAACGTGCGCGTTCTTTTTCTCTTCGCTCCCGGTGCAGGGGCGCCGTCGTCTCATCCTTGGATGCGAAATTGGAGAGCTCGCCTGGGCGAGATAGGAAACGTCGAAACTTTCGATTACGACTACATACGCGAAGGCCGGAAACGCCCCGATCGCTTGCCGCAGTTGATTGCTGCGCATCTGGAAGCACTGAGCAAAGCAAAGGAACAACATCCGTCTGAACGGACGATCCTCGCTGGCAAAAGCATGGGTAGTCGCATCGGATGCCATGTGTCGCTCGAAGAGAAAGTGGACGGTCTCATTTGTCTTGGGTACCCCCTCTGCGCGATGGGCGATCGGGCTAAACTTCGCGATGACGCCGAACTTTTTGCATATCGTCGAAGGCGGCGACCATTCGTTGCGCGTCCCCAAGCGCCAACTTCAAGCGGCAGGCGAAACCCAGAACGAGGTCGATCAACGAATCCTCCAAGCTATTTCCGGTTTCGTTGACCAATCAAATTTGTTGTAGTCGCTCCCACTGCCTGCGGCTTTTGATTTGAACCACACTCCTACTGCGGCGGCACCAGAATAATCCGGGCAAACTTCCGCTGGCCCGATCTTTTCAGGATATTTGACGCAAGCTTTCGCTTACGAAAATAAATGGGATACCGCCGCAAGGATGCCGGCGCACGAAGCCTTAGTATGCCGAGGTCGGCGGTCGGAGAAAGGCGACGTATCCTGATTGTTGATGACGACTGGGACAGCACCCATGTGATCAAAATCCTTCTCGAAAAGATCGGCCGCTATCTTGTGCTCGAAGAGCACGACGCCACCAAGGCTCATCAGAGTGCTCGGATTTTCAGGCCGGATCTGATCTTGCTCGACATAGTGATGCCAGAGAGAGACGGAGGCGAAATAGCGGCACAGATCCAGGCCGATCCGGAATTGCAGAGAACGCCGATCATCTTTCTCACGGCGCTGGTCACAAGAGCTGAGGTAAACTCTGGTCTCCAGATCCAAGGGCATCCATTTCTCGCCAAGCCGATCAGTATCCCCGAGTTGATCGACGGGATTGAAGAAAATTTACCCGCGCATGATGTGTTTTAACGCCATACGTAGCGATCGTCCACTCTTCTATTCTCGAAGCGCGGGAAGCGTATTCGTCAATTGCAGAGCGGCATGGTTGAGATACGCCTGGAATTTGGACTTAAAAAATCCATGACGGTCTGAGGGAGGTGAAGATGGACTTTGAGGAATTCCAAAACCAATCGCGACTTTATGTCATTGGCGCACTGGAGCCTGAAGAATTGGAGGAATTTGAGAGAGAACGCAAAAACTCCGGCAAAAAGGCGGAAGATTTCATCACACAATGTTACTTATTACATGAAGCATTCGCGCTTAGTTTGCGCCCGGAGAAAGCTTCCGCCGCAATCAAAGAACGGCTCACGTCGATGGTGCAAAAACGGAAACAGGTGACACATGCCCGAAATGCAGCGGGTGTTCCTTGATGACTGCGGCCACTAAATAAC
>QHOM01000330.1 GCA_003218785.1 Verrucomicrobiota bacterium | reverse complement strand
GTCGCTGATCCGGTCACGGGAGAATATGGATTTCGTCTCCCGGTCGACGTCATCGACTCCGTCGAGACCACGACGAATTCTTATTCGGCGGAATTCGGCAGCTTCAGTTCCGGAGTCACTCAGATTCACACGCGCGCCGGACAAAATAACTTTCATTTCGGCATTCAGAATGTCTTTCCCCGTCCGCGCACGAGAAGTGGGTCGATCGTGGGTCTGGATTCCTTCACGCCGCGCATGACCGTTAGTGGTCCCATCATTCCAGACAAGCTGTTCTACTTGCAGTCGTTTGAATACAAGTTTGATCGCACGCGTGTCCCAGCGCAAAGGCTGCCTGAGCTGAAGAATGACACCATCTTTGAAAGTCTCGACTCGTTCACTCAATTGGACTACGAGATCAATGCACTTCACCACCTGTCTACGACGTTTTCCCTTTTCCCGGAAAAGAATGGCTTCATCGGGCTGAACACATTCAACGCGGAAGAGACGACCCACGATTTCCGGCAGCGCGGCATGTTCTTTGCTATTTCAGAACGAGCGATTTTTGGCAGCTCGTTGTTGGAAACAACATACAGCGTCAAAAAGTACGACGCTAACGTCAGGCCTAATGGTTCCGGGATCATGTTTCTTGCGCCGGCTTTCAATTCCGGCGGTTTCTTCAATCGGCAGGATCGGGAGAGCACGCAGCATCAGTGGAGCTCGACTTACAGTTTTGCCCCAATTCAGGCAGCGGGACGGCACGCCGTTCGCATCGGCACGGAAATTAAATACAACACGTTCAACGGCCGCACCGTGAGCACTCCCGTGGAGATACTCTCCAGCAGTGGAGCAATGCTGGAGCGCATCGATTTCACGGGCGACGGCCGCCTGTACAAGAGGAAAACAGATGCGGGGATGTTCGCGCAGGATAATTGGGAACCAACTGCCGGCGTCGCTCTTCAGCTCGGCGTCCGATACGACCACGATAGCGCAATCCACGAGAATGACAACATCGCCCCACGATTCGGATTTGCCTTCTCGCGTTTGAATAATGGCCGAACGGTGATCCGGGGCGGCGTGGGGCTTTTCTACGGCCGCGTTCCGATCAATGCCACCGTATTCGATCAAATGCAGCAGCGTGTCGTCACGAGACTCGACATCGACGGGGAAAACGCCGGCGGCCCTCTTGTCTACCGAAATACTCTGAGACCGGCAGGCCTGCGCACGCCTTACGCCGCATCATGGAATGTTGAGGTTGGACACCAGATTGTTGAGAACCTCGTGCTGCGGGTCGGCGTTCAGCAGCGGAACGGCCGCCGTGACTTGATCGTCGAGCCCGTTGATGTTCAGCCGGCCGCGCTGGTGCTGGATAACCGCGGCAGTTCCAGGTATCGCGAGTTCAGCGCAACTGCCTCTTATCGGGTCAGTTCCAAACATGAGCTTCTCTTCTCCTACGTCCGATCGCGTTCCATCGGGGATTTAAACGATTTCAATACGTTCTTCGGAAATGACCCTCGCGCCATCATCCGAACCAACCAGCGCTCCCTCCTTCCGTTCGACGCGCCTCAGCGTTTCCTTTTCTGGGGAACGGTCGGCCTGCCTCACAAAATCACGGTGGCGCCGCTGCTCGAGGTGCGGAGTGGGTTCCCGTATTCGATGGTGGATCAGACTCTGAACTTCGTCGGTCAGCGTAACCGGGCAGGACGGTTTCCGACGTTCGCGTCGTTGGATCTACAGGTTCTGAGGTCTATCAAGATACCGATGCTCCACAAAAGCGGGCAGATCGGCATTGGCAGGCGCCTGCATGCGAAGTTCAAGATCGATTTCTAGCCGCGGCGAGAATCTCCCACCGCAAACGGAATTGTGAGAAGCTTGGGAGAACGCCACGGATGTAAGACAGGTGTCTCGGACCGTGACAGTCAGGATCATGCGGAATTGGATCGAAGCAAGAAGATGATGAACTGCAAGGAAGTCGTCGACCTTCTGAGTGACTATCTTGTGAATGAGTTATCAGAGCAAGACGTTTCGGGAGTTCGAGCCCACCTTAAAGGCTGAGGAAACTGCAAGACATTGCTGGCTTCACTGAAGACGACCATCAAATGGACTCGCAACCTCAAGGCTGAACACATTCCCATTGAAGCGGCGGACAGCCTGCTGATCTTCTTGAGATCCAAGATCCAGCCAAACAGGACGGCTCCCGGCCGCAAAAAGTGACCCGGCATATTCTCTGAATCTTATCCACATTTTTTGCCATCTCAATCTCTGCTATGCGACGTTTGAAAATAATTTTGCTGGTGCTTGGCCTGGTGTTCCTAGCGTACGCCATAAACACTGTTGGGGGATCTGCCGCCATTGCTTTGTCGCTTCTCCAAATGCGCTGGTGGCTTCTCCTGGCGCTCATATCTACTTTCGTTGCCCAATTGATGAGGACTGTGGCCTGGGGCCGGGTGTTGGATAGCTATGGAGGACGCATTTCGCTTGCGACCTTGTGGCGGGTCCGCCTGATCGGCGAAGCATTGAATTATTTGAGCTTCGCCGGGCCGTTTCTTGGAGACCCCGCGAAAGTATGGCTGCTCTCATCGGAAACGGCCTTCAAGAAATCTGGAGCCACCGTAGCGATCGACCGTTACCTCTATTCCCTTTCAACGGCTCTTTTCATCGCGGCTGTCGCCGTAGCCTGGTTTACCGCCTGGGGAATCATGGTAGTGGCCGGAGTGACGATCGCAGTGATCCTCAGTCCTTTTTGGATTGCGCGCTACAGCCGACAGATTCCGGCATCGCGGATGTACGCCGTCGCTGGACTGCATCTTTTCTCGCATGTGTTCATGGTTCTCGAGGTCGCAATCATCCTCCATGGCCTGAACATTAGTGTCGCGCCGCTTCAGGCATTCTTTGTTGAAGCCATGACCAAGGGAATGAACGGTCTGTTTTTCTTTGTTCCGGCGCA
>QHOM01000119.1 GCA_003218785.1 Verrucomicrobiota bacterium | reverse complement strand
AACCTCACCCTCACTTCGTTCGAACAGTTCATCGTGTGCGCTTCGCACACCTGGTACGTGTAGATCCCGTGGACAGTGAGCACGTCCGTATAGGAGCCCGTGTTCTGCACCGTCGCGATCTTAACTCCGTCGCGGCGGATGTCCACCCTGGGCGAGTTCGCACCAGTCCAGCGGAGACGCACCACCTCATTCCCATTCACTATGTGCTCCTTGGCCGTGAGATGAATCCGACCCGGAGTCGGGGTCGGTGTCGGCGTTCCGCACGGGATCAGCCACCTGCCTGCGTTCACTATCACCCGTCCCCATTCCCCTGAGAACTGGTTGAGATAGCCCAGGTAGGCGTTTATGCCCACGGCCGTAGAGCCGTTATTGGCCTTGTACGCCACCGCCGGCGGGCCGTCCGTCCACATTGCTACCGACGCCGCTCCCGCTGCGAGGGTCACCCCGTTGCGGTAGAAGGCGCTCAGGCTGCTCACTCCTAGCATCAGCGGATGGGACGGATCGGTGATGTTGGCGGTGTTGTCGGAGAAGTTGGTCTGTGAGGTGGCGTCGTACGGAGAGTAGCCGCCGGTTATCCACCTGCCTTGCAGGAGCCACCCACCCCGGTTGTCCCAGGCGAAGGTGCCTACTACCACTACTCCGCCAGCGTCCTCGTAGTCGGCCAGCACGTTACCCATCGCGACGGCGTCGCTCCAGAAGTTATTGGAGAAGGCGAACACGATGTTATACTGCTGCAGCTGCTGCAGGGTGGGCGTGCTGGAGAAGGCATCGAACAGATCCACGACAGTAACGCCTGGTTCGGCCGCTATCTCGTTTTGTATCATGGTCGGCAGTCCGCCTATATCGGCATAGACGATAAGCACCTGGAACGTACATGGTCCCGGTGTCGGCGTCGCTGTTGGTGTGGGTGTTGGTGTGCCGCCCCCGCTCGTCCCGACGATCCGGAACATCTGGTCAGGCCAGCTGAAGCCGATGCAGTCCTGCAACCGGGCCCAATCGGTGCAGCCTAATCCGTAGCCACCGCCGGGGTTTCGCCAGGCTGTAGCAAAACCGTTGCTCGTGACGCTGCGTCCTTCCCAATACCAGTTACTGCCGGTTATGGTGCCCACCGCGGACACCCAGTAAGTTCCAGAGGCAAGGACCGCCGGAGTAGTAAGTGTGATGATGTAGTCGGGGTTGCCCACTACGGCCAGGCCGGTAGCTACGTAAACTTCGGTGCCTGGCAATCCGCTCGCGTCGGTGTAGAAGTGAACAGCAAAGGAAGTCGGCGTCGGGAAGCCAGCGGGGGAGCGTATGTCCACCTCGGTGATAGTCCAGGTCTGGCCGCCGGGAACTACGAAGTTATCCGCGGCTTCTGCCGACAATGGGGGATCATCGGTGCGATCGGCGGAGACGATGCCGTTATTGAGGTCATTGTCGTATTGGTCGTAGAGAATTACTTGCGGATATAGCGGCATTCGCAGAGTTCTAACTGGAGTGCCACCCGTGGCGCCACTCGTGACTCTGGAAGACTCCTGCAGAGGCGCGGAGAGCTGCGTCTGAGCCGTTCCGATGGCAGACGGCGCAACTTGCGACATCTGCGCAGCTGTCACGCTTGGTTTGCTCCCGTGACTGCGGGTCTGCCCCAGCGCCAGGGGCATCACGATCACAAAAGCCAGACTGAGCAAAAACGCACCTCGGAGGAGATACGTCCTAACGGTTGTAGGTTGTTTATTCATTTTGGATTGTTCCTTTAATTTTTTGTTTACTTTTTTCAATTTTCCCGCGAAACCCTCTTCTGTTTACAGCCCTGGGGAGAGCAATCCTGGAGTGAACGTCTCCGTTTTAGTTAAAAGCGCAGAAGAGTGTCAAGCTTTTTTTTATTTTTTTTTTATTTTTTTGGTTTCGCAGTTTTCGGCTGTTTTCTGCATCTAATGCTGTTGAGAAGGATTTGAACTGCGAATGCGACAAATGGCGAAGCAAAGAAACAAAAAAGCCGCTTTGGAGCGCGAGTTGACCATCGCCATTCAAGATGCTGACTCCTCTCCGCAGGAAGGCAAATCCCCCGATGCAGTGCGCGCCTTGATTCGTCGATGGCGCCTAATAGCCTTCGGAAACCGCGGCCCGGCTTTTCGTTATTCCGATTTCGACATTCGCCTGCCAAGACTCGCGCGCGAAAAATATGTCACACTCCGCCAGGAGTCGCGCATGTGTGGTGGTAAAAGCAAACGCGGCGTCCGGCAGCTGCCGGACGCCGCGCTGATTGAAGTTGCCTCCTTGATCTCCCTACCGCAAGAACCTCACCCTCACTTCGTTCGAACAGTTCCTGGTGCCCGCTTCGCACACCTGATACGTGTAGATCCCGTGCACAGTGAGCACGTCCGTATAGGAGCCCGTGTTCGCCACCGTCGCGATCTTAACTCCATCGCGGCGGATGTCCACCCTGGGCGAGTTCGCACCAGTCCAGCGGAGACGCACCACATCGTTCCCATTCACTATGTGCTCTTTGGCCGTGAGATGAATCTGACCCGGTGTCGGTGTCGGAGTCGGAGTCACAGTAGGCGTCGGTGTGGGTGTCGGCGACGCGCAGTTGAAGATTTCCATCGAGGCCGTCGGGCTAGTGGGGGCGTAACCGCCTGCCAGCCAAATCCTAGTCGCGCCGTCGGTGTCGGTGGGGAAGTTGCGACGCGCAGTGGTGAACGCGGGAACAGGCATGTTAACCGTCCAACTGTTACTACCTGGATTGTAGGCATCCACCTCGTTCGATGGGTTAGGCGCGGTTCTCCCGCCGCCCATCACCAACATCTGGCCGTTGAAGTCAAGCGCTCTCGTCTCGCCTGTGGCCCTTGGTATGCTGGCAATGGTCGTGATAGAATCACCCACAGGATCGTATTTAAACGAATTTGTAGTATCGGTGAGAATGCCGCCCGTGATATCGCTGCCTCCACCTGTGTAGATGAGGCTGCCGATGGTGGTGGTCGGTATATAGCCGAGCGGAACAGGCAGAACAGCGCTCTTCTGCACCCAGACGTTGGTCGTGGGAGTAAACTCCCAGATCTGGGCGGTCCCGTTCCCCCCAGGGATGTCGAATCCGCCCAGGATGTAGAGCTTGTTGTTGAAGACGCTAAAGCCGCCAGGCAGAGTCGTTCCCATGGAACCGGGCCAGGGGGCAGCAACCGTGGTGAGGGTGTCCGTAACAGGGTTATACCGGAATACGCGATCAGTTGCCGCGTTCGGTATGCTTATTGCCGAGCCGCCCACGCAGTAGATGTAATCCGTCCCGCTCTCGTTAAGCACACCGCAAGCCATGTTATTGACTTGGATATCGGGGTAGGTGGCTGACTTGAACGTCCAAGTGTTCGTGCCTGGATCATATTCAAATGGGTTAGTGAACTCGGTGCCGGCACTGTCGGAGCTGCGCCCGCCCATGCCGTAAAGCTTCCCGTTGGTTGGGAAAAAGACGCCAACAGTTCGAACGTCGACGCTAGGCATGTCCGGACCCGCTGACCAAACACAGTGTATCGGCCCCTCTACTGTGTAATTCCCAGAGAAGGCCGCGTTAGGATTGCATCCTTGAGCAGTGATCGCCCCGGCGGCAATGCTCGCCGTCAAGTCCCCCCCGAAATCCATGTGCAACGTGAACCGGGCAGTCGTGTTTCCGTTGATCACGCTGACTGCCGTCACACTGGGGCCACTATTGCCGGTCACCGTCAGATCGCTTGTCTGGACTGAGTTTGGATCGACAGCCTGGTTGAAGTTCACGTCATACGTATAATTGTTCGGCGCCGGCGGTGAGAACGTGCCGCCAACGGGCGGGACAGTTGTAGTCACCTGTAGCGGCGTTATGGCGTAACAGAATGTGCAGGTGAAATCGAATATCGGCATGCTGTCGGAATTGCGCAAAATTGCGCCAGCGGAGATATGCATCGTTTGCGGTCCCTGCGTCGTCACCGGCGTGCTAGTGTAGTGGAAGGTTATCGTCTGGTTACTGTTCGATAAGGTGAAGCTGTTCGCCGGGATGTTATTCACTGTGAAATCGGTCGCCTGAACACTGGACGGAAGCGCCGGGTCGCTCAGGTTGACAATGAAGTCAGTGGGCTGAGTGAATACCACACTGTTACAGGCTGGGTCGGTGGTAGTCACGGAGAAACCTACCAGCTCCCTATCGGTGAAGGCATCCTGCTGGGATGCGCCGGCGATGGGCACGCGCCCGTCATCCCATGAAGAGACGTGCTTGGTGAGGATCGCCGAGCCGTAGTCGTAGTCGCCCGCATATTCCGCGATGATGCCTGGGTCAGGTTGGCCGGGCAGGGGGGTGACTACGTCGGAGAACGTATCGTCAGCCAGCCAGGTCAGGCCGTTGTCGTTGGACTTGCGCGCCCACATCCTGTAGCACGGAACCGCCGGGTTACCCTTGGTGCAGCTGGTGCTCTCGCGCGCGTCGTACCACATCGCGAAGAGGGTGCCAGCCGGGCTGACCGAAAGGTTGGGCTGCCACTGAGGGCGGGTAGTGGAATCGGTGTTCAACTTAAATGGCGTGCCAAAGGTCACGCCACTGTCGGTGGAGCGGATGTAATAGACGTCGCCGGGGTCGCTGCCGGCGCCGTGGGCGGCATAGACGTAGCTAACTACGTGGTTGAAGGCGGCAGGCTCACCCCAGCCCTCGTGCCGCCAGTAGCCACCCGTGTCGGTAAACATGCAGGCGAAGTAGGCGTTGGGACATGTGGTAACGCCCGGTCCCGGAAAGCTGGGGCCGGTAAAGGTGTTAGTCCAGGTGTTGCCGCCGTCGGTGGACCTGAACATGAGGTTGTTGTCGTTGTGGGGGAAGCCTCCGCCGCCTTCGTTCATGCCGGCGACGTACACGTCGCCTGTCGCCAGGTCGCCGGTGATCTGGACATCGCGGATGAATGGGCTGCCGCTGGCCAGCTGTCGCTCGTTGGTCCAAGTCGCGCCGTTATCGGTGGAGAAGCGGACGAAGAGGCCCTCGCCGCGACCGAAATCGTTCCAGGAGACGTACATCCGTCCAAAGAAGGGAGAGGATGTGTTGTTGTCGGCCCAGCCAGACTCTCGGTCGTCTGCGAAGCCGGTGTGAACGCAAAAATGGGTCCAGCTATTCGGGTCCGAGGGAGTGGTGGACTTGTACCCGCCAATGCCCTGACCGCCACAGGCCGGGTCAAGAAAGATAGCGAACCAAGTCTGGCTTGGCTTGTTGAACAGAGCAACGGGGTCGCCCAAGGTATTTTGGAAAGGACTTTGACCGTTGGTCGCGGTGAGACGGACGAAGGTGGCGCCGCCGTCCGTGGAAACCGATGCGCCAGAGATGTTGATGGGGTTGGCGAAGACGCCTCGTGAGTCGTTGTAGGCGACGACTATCTGGTTGGGGTTATCTGGATTAGCCCAACTGAATGTCTCCGACTGGGTAATGTGGGGAGAGCTCTCGGCGCCGGTGACCAGGTCCACGTCCGCAGCGCCATACGCCAGGGGTGCCAGCGTTTTTTGGATAGCTTGGGAAACGGTTTCGAAAACCGAAGCTGAACCTCCCTGTGCCTGGCCGCAGGCAATCATGATGGCTCCGGCTCGGAAATTCTCCTGCTTGTCGATGCCCAGCTCGTGAATCTTGGAACAGTCAAATCCATTAGGGACGAGCGGGTTCTTGGAGTTAGTGATAATTTTATTTTTCTGCTGCGCCTGTGCGAGTGCGGAGAACGTGCCAAAGCCCGCCAGCGCCAGAAAGACGCCGGCCAGGACGACGAACAGGCCGATTAAGACACGAAGATTAAAGAAGGCGGATTGTGAAGCGGATTTCTTTTTCATGGATGGATTTTAGGCTGACGTGGCGGTTTTAGTTTTTTTTGGTTTCTTATTTCCCTTGGCTTTTCGGTTCGTTCTGAGAGAGAAACCCCCTTTTTAGTCAGGAGCGCGAAAGCATGTCAATACTCTTTTTAATTTTTTTTAGAAAAATTTGGGCTTCCTGGCCTTTTGCCTTTGGTGACGAAGTGCCGCTTAAAGTTCAGTGCACCGGAGTGGGTCAAGGATTTTTAAAAGATTTTTTGGATTTTTTTACTAAAACACCTGAGAACCACAGATTACCTACCTTCGCGCGAGGCTACGGCAGGCGGGGAAGAGTTGGAGCGGTTGCTGAATCCAACGCCCTGCCGGGGCTTGGTATGTTTTATATTCTGGCCAACCGGTGGCTGTGTGCCACCGGCTAATTTCCGAGCGACCCTTCGGGTCTGGGCGTTTGCGTTTTTTATCCGCCTCCGGCACGAACGGCTTTAAACGTGCCGTGCTTCGACGGTCGCTCCCCAACGAGCGGGGAGAATTCCACCTCGCCCGTGATCAGATCCGCTGTTTCAAACTTTCCCTTGAACACTAGCGTTCCCGCGTCGCGCCCGACGTTGCCTAGCATAAACTCCACTGGCCCTGAAAACGCCACCGAGTTTCCTTCGCCGCCGGTCCACTTTGCCTCCGAAGGCTTGGCGGGCCCCCACACGTTCAACTTCGGGTCCAGCAGCAGGAAAGTGCCTTTCCCCTCGCCTTGCGCGTCAAAGCGCAATGAACGGCTCTCGCCATTCGTGAACGTGATGTCCACCTTCCAACTGCCAATCATGTTCGGAGACTGTGCGTGGGACAAGGCGGCGATGCATGTTTGGGCCGCTACCATCGGAATCAATGCCCGCGTTGCTTTCATGGGAGCGCTCTATCTATCTAGGCAGGCGCGCGGCAACGTGTCAAGCATGTTTTGGTTTTTGGATTTTTCTTGTGGTCCATTAATCGGACGAGTCCATCCGATTGACCTGCGACGTGCGCACATCGAACATTAATGCGCACAAAAGAAGGCGGCGTCCGGCAGCTGCCGGACGCCGCGCTGATTGAAGTTGCCTCCTTGATCCCCCTACGGCAAGAACCTCACCCTCACTTCGTTCGAACAGTTCATCGTGTGCGCTTCGCATACCTGGTACGTGTAGACCCCGTGGACAGTGAGCACGTCCGTATAGGAGCCCGTGTTCTGCACCGTCGCGATCTTAACTCCATCGCGGCGGATGTCCACCCTGGGCGAGTTCGCACCAGTCCAGCGG
>QHOM01000118.1 GCA_003218785.1 Verrucomicrobiota bacterium | reverse complement strand
ACGTGAATTTTGGAAATGTTGCGAAAATTTTTGATGAGCAGGGAAATTTGCTCGACCAAAGTTATGTCCGGCGGGTGGACAAATTTCTGAATGAATTGGTCTGGATGGCGCGCGTTCTTCGGCACGGGCGCGAAAATATTGCGCCCGTTTGATCAACGATCGTGCGACGGCACTCTTCCGCTATTCGACCCTTACCGGCAGCTTCGCTGTCCGCCTCTCCCGCCAGGGAGAGGGCAGGGTGAGGGTCCACGCTTTCGCTGCGATATCCCGCGCCATATTGTCTAGCCAATGAATTTGTTGCAGGATCGAATGCGAAGGCTTGGCATCCGGGAAAGCGATTTTGAAGAGACTTTCGCACGATCCTCCGGACCCGGCGGTCAAAACGTAAACAAGGTTGCGACGGCTGTCACACTGCGTCATCGGCCAACTGGCGTCAGCGTCACCGTTCAGGATTCGCGTTCGCAGGCACAAAATCGCAGGCTCGCGCGTGTGCGATTGCTCGATGCCATCGAACAGGCTCAAAAAAAAATGCGCGCGGCCGAAGTCGCGCTTCGCGAAAAAATGCGGCGAAGAAAATCGCCGCGACCAGCTGCCCTCAAGAGAAAAATTTTGGAAACCAAGCGTAAGCACGGTGAGCTAAAGCGACAACGCGCCAAGGTTGAAATTTGATAGAATTCTTCTTTTTGATACGTCTGTCGAAGCAACTTGTGACGAACTGTTCTTAAAGAAACAATTCACTATGAAAAAATCGATCATTCTTACTTCTGTATTTTCGGTCCTCGCTCTAACGCTGGTCTCGTGCTCGAGCGAACCCGAGTCGACTACGACCACAACGCGTCAGACTACTGTAACGGCGCCTGCGCCGGTGCCATCCACCACTACAACAACAACGCATCAGATCGGCGGCGGTTACTAAGCGCGAGCAGACACAGATTCAAAAGGGGGGAGACTCACTAGGGGTCTTCCTCTTTTCTTTGTCTGTACCAAAGCGATTGGTTGTTGTAGCCGCGTCTCTGCGTCGAGGCGCTCAGCGTGTTCTTACCGCCACATGCGCGCGCTTAAGCAAGACCAGCGCTACGATTTCTCAACCGAAAGCTCTGCGGTTTGCGCTTCTTCTTCGACCTGACTGACGACGGGTGCGATAGCCTGCAGCTTTTCTTCATTCCGCAGATCCATCAACTTTACACCCATCGTGTTTCGACCCACGACGCGGATTTCTTTTACACGCGTTCGCACCATTTGGCCTTTGGTTGTGATGAGCATTAGCTCATCCTTATCGGTGACTGTGAGCGCGCCGACGACCTCGCCGGTCTTTTCACCGGTTTTCATCGTGATGATGCCTTTGCCGCCGCGCGATTGGCGGCGATAATCATCGAACGGCGTTCGCTTGCCGATGCCATTCTCGCCCGCCACCAGTAACATCGCGGCAGGATCGACAATGGCGATTGCAACCACGTGGTCTTTGTTGTCTGGCCGAATTCCCCATACGCCCACTGTGTTGCGCCCCTGGTCGCGCAACTGTTCCTCGTGAAAGCGCAGGCTCATTCCTTCTTTCGTAATCAGGACGATCTCGTTGTTCCCGTTGGTGAGCTTGGCGTCGATCAAGCAATCGCCTTCCTCGATCTGAATCGCGATGATACCGCCTTTGCGAACGTTGGCGTAATCAGAAAGATTCGATTTCTTAACGATCCCCGAACGCGTCGCGAAAACAATGTGGAGATTTTCGTCCCACGTTTGATCGACAGCACTCGGCCCAGTGCCAGACTTCTTGGACTGAACTCGGATCGTTGCCGCTATTTTCTCGTCGGCGCGCAACTCAAGGATATTAGCGATGGATCGGCCCTTGGTCGCGCGTCCCATTTCGGGAATTTCATAAACTTTTTCAACATAAGCACGTCCGGATTGTGTGAAAAACATCAGATAGTCATGCGTCGTAGCGGTGAAGAGATGCTCAATGAAATCGCCTTCGTCTTCTTCGGTAGCGCCTTCGCGCGTGGACATGCCGATCACACCTTTGCCGCCGCGGCGCTGCGCTCGAAATGCACTTACGGCTGTGCGCTTGATGAATCCGCCATGCGTGATGCTGATGATACAGCCCTCGTTTGCGATGAGATCCTCCATGTTGATCTCGGCTTCATCAGGCGCCAGCTCGGTCAGGCGTGGTGTTCCGTGTTTATCGCGAATTTCGCGCAACTCCTTCTTGATGATGGTTAAGACGCGTTGCTCTTTGGCCAGAATGTCGCGGAGATCCTTGATCGCATTGAACAATATCAAGAATCTGATTTGCCTGGTGCTCACTAAACGCATAGCGGCCTTCTACAAGGCGCGCCTCATTACGAATCCGGATGCCGATCTGCTCCACCTGCTTTCTCGTAAATTCGAAGGCGAGCAATTTCACGCGTGCTTCATCCCGGTTGGCCGAACCGCGAATGATTCGAATAAATTCGTCCAGGTTGGCCAGCGCGATGAGATAACCTTCGAGCGTTTCCGCACGCTCTTCCGCTTTGCGCAATTCGAAGCGCGTGCGCCGTAGCACGACGTCTCGTCGATGCTCGATGTAGCAGGCATTTGCTTCCTTGAGCGAAAGCAGTTTGGGCCGCCCATGATCAATCGCGAGCATGATGACCGCGAAGGAGCTTTCCATCGCAGTGTGCTTGTAGAGATTGTTGATGACGACCTTCGGATTGGCATCGCGCTTCAGCTCGATAACGACTCGCGTATTTTCATCGGACTCGTCGCGAACGGCGCTGATTTCTGTCAGCACTTTTTCGTTCACCAGCGACGCGATGCGTTCGACGAGGGCGGCGCGATTGACGTTGTATGGAATTTCAGTGATGACGATTTGTTCCCTGCCGCCTTTGAGCTCCTCGACGCCGGCCTTGCCGCGCACCTTCATACTGCCGCGGCCAGTCTCGAGGTATTGTTTGATTCCTGACACGCCGGAGATCGCGCAGCCGGTTGGAAAATCCGGACCCTTCACATACTTCATCAGCTGATCGAGCGTGATTTCCGGATTATCGATTTGTGCACAAATTCCATCGACAACCTCAGTCAAATTGTGTGGTGGAATGTTTGTGGCCATGCCAACTGCGATGCCGGTTCCTCCGTTGACAAGCAGATTGGGAAAGGCCGCTGGAAAAACGGTTGGCTCATTACGCGTCTCGTCATAATTCGGGACAAAGTCGGCCGTGTCCTTTTCCATGTCGGTCATGAGGGCGGCGCCGAGGTGTGTCATGCGCGCTTCCGTGTAACGCATCGCCGCGGGTGGATCGCCTTCGACTGAGCCAAAGTTGCCCTGCCCATCGACAAGCGTTTCGCGCATCGCCCACGGCTGCGCCATATGAACGAGGGTGGGGTAGATCACCGCTTCGCCGTGCGGATGATAATTACCACTCGTGTCGCCGCAGATTTTCGCGCACTTACGATGTTGCCGATGTGGAAATAGCGATAAATCGTGCATCGCATAGAGAATTCTTCTCTGCGACGGTTTTAGTCCGTCACGCGCGTCGGGCAAGGCACGCGAGATTATGACGGACATCGAGTAATCGAGGAACGATCTCGATACTTCCCCCAAGCGCGTGAAATGTCATCGGCCTGACGGACCGTCACAGGAGGACCAATCCGTGTGCGGCGCGGCAGAGAAATTCGCAGAAAATCCAACACCGCTCGGATGGTGCCCTCGTAGTCTTGGCAGAGTTTCTCGTATTCGACCCGGAAAGGATTGACGCCGATTCGCTGGAAAAAGCACTCCCAAGCTTTTTCCTGTCGCTGGCCCTCTTTGAGACATTGTTCGATTAATTCCGCATCGAACTGCGGTTCTCTTTGAATAGTTTTCCCCTTCTGTACTTTCCAAAGACCAGTCTGAAGCGCACGAGCTGTCGACAATGCTTGCCGCAGTTTGTTGCGCCGGAAGACGTGAACAAACTTGAGACGCGGGAACGCATTTTGCAAAAGCTTGAGATCGCATGTTTCGGCGTCACCGAAAGCGCGAGTTGCACGCACGCGAGTAAGAAAATTGTCCAGATACCAACTCATCAATTTAAAGCCGAAGACCTCATTGGAGGTCGTTTTCGCGCTGATGATGCCGCGCACATACCCAGCATAATCCTTAGCCGGATCGAGACCGTGCTTGGCGCCGTAATCCGCTTCGAATTTTTCCAGAAAAAACTGCTTCGGTCTGCCTGCCTGGCGCGTAGCATGCAAGCCGTCGGTCAGCAAATTGCTACCCGAACGCGGAATTGCGCAGACCACGTAACAACGACGGGGATGGCGCAGGTTGTGGAACGGACCTCCCATCTCAAAATCTTATACATCGAGATTCCGCACGTTCAGCGCGTTGTCCTCGATAAACTGGCGGCACGGTTCAACGACGTCGCCCATAAGAATAGTGAACATTTTGTCAGCATCGACGGCGGTGTCGTCGTTTAAATCCACTTTCAGTAGTTTGCGTTTTTCCGGATTCATTGTGGTTTCAAACAGCTCTTTCGCGTTCATCTCGCCGAGGCCTTTGAAACGCTTGATCTGCACACCGCGGCGGCCGATCTCTAAAATCTTCTGGAGAATTTCGGGAATCGAAAACAGAGGATGGGAAGCGGCTTTTTCACCATCGCCCTCGATCAACTCAAATATTGGACGATCGCTGGCCGCGTAATGGCCGACTTTCAAACCTTTGCGCGCCAGTTCCGCAATGATTTTTTGGATCGCGGCGGATTCATGTAACTCGGCCAATTTTCCACGTCTGCGAGTGCCGTTTGCGCGCGCCGGCGCCTCCCCAAGAGGCAGCAATTCCTGGCCAAGCTCGGTGTCGAACAAATTAAGGTCGAGGTTATCCTGATGAAATTGGCGAACCTCCTTTTCGTCGTGAAAATAATGCACGGTCTCTTCATTTCCGTCGCGAACTTTGACAAGATAGGTCGGAAGCTTGCCCGACTTTGAATTCCGTTCCGCGAGATAAGTTTCGAAATCGCCGCCGTGGCGCCGAACCGCCTCACTCAATTTTGCGAGTTTCTCGAGAGATTCGAGAATGTCCTTTAATTGTGCCGGCGTGATTTCTTTGTCGTCCGCCAGATTTTTAAGGCGCACGTCCTCGGCACCGAGCGAAATCAGAATCTTGTTCAGCTGGACATCATCATCGACATATTCTTCGCGTTTTTTTCGTTTGATTTGATAAAGCGGCGGCTGCGCGATATAAATCTTGCCGGCGCGCACCAGTTCAGTCATCTGCCGAAAAAAGAAAGTGAGCAGCAGGGTGCGAATATGGGAACCATCGACGTCCGCGTCCGTCATGATGATAATCCGACCGTAGCGCAACTTCGTGATGTCGAAGCGGCCTTCGTCTTTGCCATTGCCATCCTCTTTCGGTTTGCCGATGCCCGCGCCGATCGCCGTGATCATCGACTGGATCTCGTTGTTCTTGAGAAACTGATCCTCGCGCGCTTTCTCGACGTTGATGAGCTTGCCGCGAATTGGCAGAATCGCCTGGTAACGCCGATCGCGTCCCTGCTTGGCGGAACCGCCCGCTGAATCGCCTTCGACAATATAAAGTTCGGTCAATTCTGGATCGCGTTCGGAGCAATCCGCTAATTTTCCCGGCAATCCGCCACCGGTGAGAGCGCCTTTGCGAATCGTTTCCCGCGCCTTTCGCGCCGCTTCGCGGGCCCGGGCTGCCGTGAGCACCTTGTCAAAGATGCGCCGCGCGATTGGTGGATTCTTGTCGAAGTAAGTCATCAGACCTTCGTAAACGGCCGAGTTTACAATCCCGTCGATCTCCGTGTTCACGAGCTTCACCTTGGTCTGCGATTCGAAGCGCGGGTTCGGCAACTTGATGCTGAGGACGCAAATCAAACCTTCGCGTACATCGTCGCCCGAAATCGAAGGATCCTTCTCCTTAAGAAAATTACTCGATTTCGCGTACTGATTAACGGCCTTTGTGAGCGCGGTGCGGAAGCCAGTCAAATGCGTTCCGCCATCCGGATTTGGGATGGAATTAGCAAATGGCAAAATCTGATCGTTGTAGCTGTCATTGTATTGCAGAACAACATCGACAAAAACTTCATCGCGCTGTCGCGAGATCACTACCGGCCTCGGATGAAGCACCTGTTTGTTTTCGCCGAGCTGCTTTACGAACTCTTCGATGCCATGCTTGTAGAAAAATATCTCTTTTTTCGGTGGATCGCTCCGCTCATCGGTTAGCGTGATTTCGAGGCCGGGATTGAGAAACGCCAGCTCGCGCAATCGCGTCGCGAGCCGCTCGAATTTAAACTCCGTCGTGATCGTGAAAATCGTCGGATCCGGCAAAAACGTGATGAGGGTTCCGGTTGTCTTTTTGTTTTTGACTTCGCCGATGACGGTCAATTTGTCGGTCGTTTTACCTTTGGCGAAAGCCATGTGATAGACCTTCCCATCACGTGACACTTCCGCTTTGAACCATTCGGATAGCGCGTTCGTGCACTTCGCGCCGACGCCGTGTAAGCCACCTGAGTATTTGTAAGCGCCTTGCCCAAATTTTCCACCCGCGTGCAAGTTTGTCAGCACGAGTTCGATGGCCGGCATCTTCCATTTTGGGTGAATGTCCACAGGGATACCGCGGCCATTATCCCGCACTGACACCGATCCATCGACGTGAACAGCCACTTCAATTTTGGTGCAAAATCCCGCGAGATGTTCGTCGATCGAATTATCGAGTACCTCGAAAACGAGATGGTGCAGACCCCGCTCATCGGGATCTCCTATAAACATCCCAGGCCGTTTTCGGACCGCCTCAAGGCCTTCCAATTTGTCGATTTGGGCGGCGTCGTATTTTTGTGCTGCGCCGATTCCAGTCGAGCTAGTGCGAGGGAATTTGTCGACCGGAATTTCGTCTTGAGCTTTTAGCATAGATTCAGGTCGAAACGACCCGGTAAAAAAGATAACAAAAACAGGGCGATAAACAAATAATATCTCGTGGCTAGTCCGTTGGGGTGTCCGCTAGATATGGGGCGACGAATACCCCGCGAACCCAAAATCTTGTATTTCCATGGTCCGGCTTCTATTCGACCCTGCTAAGCCTATTTCCAGCGGCTTGACCCCCTGTTTCTAAAATCGGAAAATGCGGTTGTTATGCGCGCTCAAACCCTCTCTGAAGCACGCTGGATTTTTGCGATTTTCGCGCTTCTCGCAATCGCCAGTTCGTTCTTTTCCGTCTGGTTATTGCTGTTTTTTTTGCTGCTGCTTTTTTGCACGCTCGCCTTTTTCCGAGATCCGGATCGCGCGGCGCCGGCAGATCCGAATCTAATCGTCGCTGCGGCCGACGGATCTATTACAGACATCGTTGAGCTGGATGAGAATGAAGCTCTCAAAGTGAAAACGCGCCGTGTCGGAATTTTTTTGTCGATCTTCGATGTCCACACCAATCGCGCTCCGATCGACGGCCGAGTCATTTATCGCCAGCATCGAGATGGGCTTTGTCTTGACGCGCGCCACCCCGATTGTTCGAAGAAGAACGAATCGATGACGTGGGCTTTTGAGAATGCACGCGTTACGATTGTAGTCCGCCAACTTACCGGCGCGATTGCGAGGCGCATCGTAGCATGGGCGGAAGTCGGGGATGAATTGAAAAAAGGCGAGCGCTTCGGAATGATTCGCTTCGGTTCGCGAACGGAATTATACTTGCCCCTCTCCGCCACCGTCCTCGTGAAGGTGGGCGATCACGTGGCGGGCGGCTCAACTGTGATTGCGCGACTCTCCAGTTAATGTGGCGCAAGTTTCCAACTTGCGATTTAATCAACGGGCAAGTTGGAAACTTGCCCCACGATTTATGAGCGAACCACCTCCGAAAATTTATCTGCTGCCGAATTTAATGACGGCAGGGAATCTGTTTTGCGGGTTCGCGGCGACCTTGAAAATTCTTCAAGGCGCCTTGCTCCAGGTTTCAAACCCGGATGTTGCCACCGATCTTTTTCACACCGCGATCTGGTTTATTCTCGGCGCCTTCGTTTTTGATTTCCTCGATGGCCGACTGGCGAGACTGGGTGGTCACGACAGTCCCTTCGGCCGCGAGTTCGATTCGCTTGCCGACATTGTTTCGTTCGGCCTCGCACCCGCACTCCTGGTTTATCGGATCGTGCTCCAGGAGTTTCCGCGCGCCGGCTGGGTCGTGGCGTTTGTCTATCTTGCCTGCGGCGCGCTGAGGCTCGCCCGATTTAATTGTGCCGCTGCAAACCAGACCGGAGCAGGTAAGGAATTCAAAGGATTTCCGATTCCTGCCGCAGCCGGTCTTATTGCGTCGCTTACACTTTTTTTGCTCTGGCTTGCGGACAGTGAACGCCACCTGGGCAACTGGAAATTTGTGCTGCCACCACTCATGCTTTTTCTCTCGTTCATGATGTTTAGCCGCTTTCGTTATCCAAGCTTTAAGGCGGTCGATTGGCGAACTACGAAATCGATCCCACGCTTTCTCATCATCAGCGTCATCCTTGTCTTTACGGTAATGAATTATGAATGGATGCCGGCGGTCCTTTTCCTTTCCTATTTGCTCTACGGATTTCTCCGGCCGTGGCTATCACACCAGTGGCGGCGCGAAATTGAAGAAGAAATCGGCGAGGAGCCAGTCGAAACCGCTGAGTAGTTAAAAGCTCTGCAAGGGTCAAATGGGCTGCTATTACGTACGGCCACTAAGCTCAATCCAACAGGCTGGAAGCCTGTTTGCCGCACAGGCAGGATGCCTATGTTCCTATTGATTCAATCGCGCGAGGATTTCTGGGTCGCGTACGTCGGCCCAGTCGCCCGCAAGTTCCAGCGCTTTCACTTTTTTGCCGGACTGCGCGAGATCGCAAATGGCATCGGTTAATTCATATTCGCCGCGCGGCGAAGGTCTCAATCTTGACGTGAAATCGAGAATGCTGGGCCGAAATGCGTAGAGACCGGCGTTGTACCACGGGCTTTCGACCTCCCCCGGGTGCGATTTTTCGCGAATATCGACAAGTTCCATTTCGTCGTTCAGAAAAACTGCGCCGCCTTTGGTCACGTCTTCCCCGCGCTTCACGGTAATGATTGCTTCGATATCGTCCGCAAGATCGACGATGCGCTTGTAATTTGCCGGATCGACCAAAATGTCCCCGTAGCTCAATATAAATGGCGAACTTTCAACGAAATTGCGCGCAAGATCGAGAACCCGCCCTGTTCCATCCTGCACAACTTGGGTCGCGTACTGTATTGCGATCTTGTAACGGGAGCCGTCGCCGAAAAAATTTTGAACCGCGTCGCCGCGGTAACCGACGATGAGGAAGAACTCGCGCAAGCCCGCGTCGCGCAATCCTTCCACGATGTGCTGCAAAACGGGTTTGCCGCGCACTTCGATCATTGGTTTGGGAAGATCGACAGTCAGCTCACGCATGCGCCTGCCGCGTCCGGCCGCCAGGACGACCGCTCTCTCGATCTTCATGGGTCAATTTTACTCAGCGCAGTTTGGAACAGCAGCAATATTTTCCACACGCGGATGCCGGACGCTTAAAGATGTCGATATTGTTTTTGAGTTAACTCTTCGTCGGGCCGGGGAAGTACCGCATGGCCAGAGGTAACGCGGCTGTAGCCATCTCGCTCTGTCGAGGCGCAGCAAAATCTCAGACACGGCGGCAGAGCGCCTTGGCTACATTATCATCACTATTCACCCGTCTTCTTCTCGCTGATCAGAAGAGCGGGCAAATTCGCTTGTTTGATTAATTCACTCACTTTTGGAACCTCATCGGTTTTGAGTTGCGTCCATTTTGTTAACTGCTCTTCCAACTGAGCGCTCAAAGTTTGGAACACGTCGAGTTGCGGTTTGGTTGGCTCAGTATCGCCGGCCTCGATTATATGGCTGAACGTTTCAAACCGTTCGTTCAGCATGTTTGGGAACGCGAGGTTTCCTTCCGAGCCTTTCATGTTCACTTGAATAAGTTTCTGCTCGATTTCAGACATTTTGTGATCGAGATCGTCCGCTGCCGCGAGGCTTGATTTTAACCGCGAATCGTCCCCGAAGCGTTTGTGCAAGGTTTGAATCTGCGATCTGAGATCGCGGATTTCGTTGACGGCCTGATGCAATCGCGACATGCAATCGTTCACCTGCATTGCCAAAGTTAATTGCTTTTGCAGGGCGGCCTCTGCGCCCTTGGTCCGTGGGTCGATCGCCAGATGCAGCGGCGCAGTCTGCGACTTGCCGCCGACGGTAAGTTTCACCTGATAATCACCAGGCAAGGCCAGCGGTCCCCTCGGGCCGACGCCAAAGTAAAACGCGCCGGGAATTTGTATTGGATCATCGTAACGAAGGTCCCAGGCGAACCGGTTCATTCCTTCGTTTGCTGGAATTGTTTTCGCGCGCTCGACGCGATCCGGCCACTCAGGCGGTTGTTCGCCTTCTTTTTTCTCTTTGCTAGAAAGATGCCTGACTACTTTGCCTGAACTGTCGAGGATCTCCAGCGAGACCTCCTCCTTCGGTGCCGTTTTAAAATAATAATTGATAATTGCGCCCGGCGGCGGGTTATCGCCGACTGGCTGGCGCTTGTCGAATTCGTCCGGGTAATGCAAGCGCAACGCCGTTTGCGGTTGATAAAGAATCACATCTGCTTTCGCCGATTGTGTGCTGAGCTGCCGCAGCGGTGTAATGTCGTCCAGCACCCAAAAAGAACGGCCGTGAGTTGCCACGACCAGGTCATCATCTTTCACTACGAGATCGTGAATCGGCGAGACGGGCAGATTTAATTGCAACGGCTGCCAATGCGCGCCGTCATCGAGCGAAACGAAAACGCCGAGCTCTGTGCCCGCGTAAAGCAATCCGCGTTTTTCCGGGTCTTCGCGTACGGCGTGCACGTAGGCGCCATCTGGAATTCCGTTTGTAATAGCAGTCCATGTTT
>QHOM01000116.1 GCA_003218785.1 Verrucomicrobiota bacterium | reverse complement strand
ATCGATTGGGTGGAAACGGCACCAACACCCAAGCGGACGAAGGGGCACGATGCGCCGACGGCGAAGGCGCCCGTAGCGAGATCATGTGAAACGATGGGCCAGGTCATGTTCAGTGGTCAGTATCAGCGTGTGGATAGTTCGGGGAAGTCTTCTTCGCGAAATTCGTTGGAACTGCGTCGGCCTTCTTTGGCTCGCTTTTCTTCTTCCTGTCGCAGTTCGACACGACGGGTCTTGCCGGAGATCGTCTTTGGCAGGTCGGAGAATTCGATGCGACGCACGCGTTTAAACGGCGCCAGGGTTTGGCCCAGGTGCTGAAAGATCGAGAGCGCTGTCGCGCGATCTGGCACACTGTTGGCAGTCAGTGTCACATAGGCTTTCGGCACGGCGAGACGCAGCGGATCGGGAGTCGGAACGACGGCAGCCTCGGCCACGGCGGGATGCTCAATCAGCGCGTTTTCCAGTTCGAAGGGACTGATACGGTAGTCGGAGGCTTTGAACACATCATCCGCGCGTCCGACATAGGTGAAATAGCCCTCTGCATCGCAGGTCGCCACGTCACCTGTTCGATACGCTGTTCGTCCTAGCGGAGCGAATGAGCCATCATCATTCTGGTAGCCGCGCATCAAACCGACTGGCGCGGGATTGATTGCGATACACACTTCGCCTTCCTCGATCTCCTTCTCGTCGGCATCGAGCAGACGAATGCGATAGCCAGGCGCCTCTTGCCCCATGCAACCCGGCTTCACCTTTTGACCAGGAAAAC
>QHOM01000117.1 GCA_003218785.1 Verrucomicrobiota bacterium | reverse complement strand
GCGGCAGGCTCACCAGGCCGTTTATGACCCCACTACCAATTCAATGATTGTTTGGGCAGGCCAGAATGGGGCGCTGGGGGAAAACTGTGCCACCTATTCGGATGTATGGGTGCTAAGTAACGCCAATGGCCTGCCCCCCGGCACTCAAAACTGGACCCAGCTCTCGCCCACGGGGGGCCCACCAGCAGGGCAGTATCATTCGACCGCGGTTTATGATTCCTCGAACAATGTCATGACCGTTTTCGGCGGGGTTGGGATGGTCGGCACAACCTGTCAAACTACAAATGCGGTTTGGGCCCTATCGCATGCGAACGGCATAGGAACGCCGGTGTGGAGCAACCTTGTTGCTCAGGATGCCACCGGTTCTCCGGCCAATCGAGGGAACCACGGTGCTGTCTACTTACCAAGCAGTAACACGATGACAATCTTCGGCGGCATCAACGGCTGCTGCGGGAATCCGACCATGAACCTCGGCGACACTTGGGTGCTTTCCCACGCCAATGGACTCGGTGGGACACCTGTGTGGACGCAGCTTAATATTAACGGTCCGGTGGCGAGCTCCCGCTACAACAACGTGGGAATTGATACCGTGAACCACCTCATGATTATGGGTGGTGGCGGGACTAGCGGCGGCATTCACGATGGACCTCTGTGGGGCAGCTGGGTGCTGAGCCACCCAAACGGGCCGTGAAGATCAGGCGCGCCAGGGTCCGCGCGGTCAGGAGCTAGCTAGATAGGCCTGCGGCGTCGACCGGTTGAAGGCCCGGAATCGAGCCTTGATTTTGCAAACGGTGCTACCCATTGTTTTTGGATTGGCCGGATACCCATTTGCCTGGATAAAGTGTGGGCCGTGAGGGGAACGAATCCGACGTAGTGTCGCTTTAGAAGAAGGCAATTAATCCATTGCCCAGCGAACCGCTCTGGTCAGCAAGAAGTCGAAACGGCTCGGCCTCGGCATTGCTCGATGGCGATATGAAAAGTATCGCGAGGAGAAACTTTCATTAAGCAAAGAGAATTACTTTCCCCGACGAGAGTTCTGGCAGTCTGCTTGAGTTCAGTAGTCATTTTTTCGGCGCGATCGAGGCAATGAGTTTTTGGAAGCGCGGATCATTCCGGAGCGGATCGAACATCGGATCGAGGCGGAGCAGCGCAGGGGTGAGCGGCATGCTTGAAGCCAGTGGGCCACTGGACGGTATCGAGAGTAGCTTTTGTAAAGCGGCAATGGCGCGGTCGCGCTCGCCTACCTGCGCCGTCACTCGGGCGAGGATCTCGATCGCAATGCAACCATCAATCGCGTCTTTCTCGATCGGGATCACGGCCATGGCGCGTTCAGCCAGACTCAATGCGGCAGCTTTGTCACCGAGACCGCTATTGGTCAGCGCGAGATCTCCAATGAGGCCATAATTTTCCGGCTGTTCTTTGATGTAAGGTTCCAGTTCGCTGCGCGCCTGTCGCCAACTTTCCTGGGCGGCGGCATGGTCACCGGCGATTTCTTGCGCCCACCCTAACCAAAAGCGCAGTTCGCCAGTCACATAACCCAACGCTGGATCAGGCTTGGCCAATATCTCCTTTAGCCGAGGGATGATTTGTGCAGGGCGACGCTCCAGGATCGCTTGGTAAACTTGTGTTTCCAACGCGATGGAGTCGTCGGCGTTCGGATGCAGTGGAGCGAGTAGTGCGGCAGCCCGCGGAAGGTCGCCCTCGGCTTGTGCGATAGCCGCCTTTTCTACAAGGGTATCGAGGTCGTCCGGCGTAAAGCAGCGAAACGTTGCGCGGGTCGAGCTGCTCGGCTTCGTTGAAGTACGACTCGCTCCGGTCCCACTGGCCTCGCCTCCGCGCGACATAGGCCAGCAATTCAGGAATCCGGCTGCTATTGGGCAGGAGCTGACGTGCTTGCTCAAAGTAACGCACTGCGGTGTAGTAATCCTTTAGGCAAGAGTAGTGGTAAGATCCCTTGGCCAATACAGCCTCGCCGAGATTGGGCTGAAGAGTGAGCGCTGTTTCGGCTGCCTGCCGCGCCTCTTCACGGAGCGCGACCGTTGGTTGAAGAGTCAGTGTGAGGTAGCCGCGCGCATCAACGATTGACAGCAGCGCCCAACTAAGCGCGAACTTCGGGTCCAACCGCACCGCTTCTCTAAGGTATTTCTGTGCGCCAAGAGAGTTGGCGGATGAGCTTGCCGTTTTCAGAGAATAAGCCAGACCACGCAGGTAGGCATCGTAAGCCTCGGGATTATCCGTCGGTTTGGCGGCGATGACTTGCTCTTCCCGACCGCTCAGGTTTGCCCGCAAGTGGTCGGCGATGGCTCTTGCCACCTCGCTTTCAACCGAAAAGATGTCGTACAGTTTGCGATCAAAGGTATCGGCCCAAAGCTGGGATTCATTAGCCGCCTTGATTAACTGCACGTTCACGCGCACGGCGTCGCCGCTCTTTTGCACCCTTCCTTCCAAGATGTTCGCGACGCCAAGTTGCCTCGCGATCTCCGAGAGGTTTTCAGGCGCGCTCTTGTAATGCTCCGTCGAGGTCCGCGAGATCACCTTCAGATCGGCGATCTTGGATAAGCGCGTCAGAATCTCGTCCTGGATGCCGTCGGCAAAGTAAGCGTTGTCGGGATCACGGCTCAGGTTTTCGAAGGGTAAGACAGCGATGCTTTTTTCCGGCGCGGCCAGCGTCGATCGCACGCGATTACGGGAAAACATTGCGATACTGGCGACGATTGCCGCGAGCGCGAGCAACACTGCCGCCATCCCCGCCCAGCGCAGACGCGTCCGGCGTTTCTGCACGGTCTCTAATTTCCGCGGCAGCTTCGCATTGCCTACTTGATCGGCGTAAAGGTTCACGACCGAGACGCGCACACCATGCTTCACTTCGCACGAACCGAGATCATGCAGGAGCGGACGCCAATGTTCGTATTCTCCCAAATCGTCGGCGACGCGCTTGGAGACAAGAATGTGACCCGCGTCCCCGCAATCCATCACCCGCTGCGCCATGTTGAGGCCAGCGCCAGCGAGATTTGCGCGACCAGTCACGTCGATCACGCCGCTGACCGGACCGCTGTGCACCCCCATCCGAAGTTGTAAGCGTGGATGCTCTTTGAGAATACGGCTGATTTCGACGGCGCATTGTGCTGGCGCTTCTGGACTGGTGTAAAAAACCAATGCCATGCCGTCACCGGTGGGGATTTTAATTAAGCGTTCCGCCGCTTCCGCCTTCTGAAATTGATCCGAACCGCGGACGACTTCGGTCAGCTCATCAACCACCGCGCGCTGTTGATTAATCGAAAGTTTGGAATAGCCAACGATGTCAATGAACAAGACGTGCGCGATCTCCAGCTCGATCTGCTTGTTGATCTCGGTGGACATATCGGTTCTCGGAGGAGAGGTGGTTGCGCCGGGAAAATAATCTCAATTCATCTGCCGATAGTCGAGAACATAGCTACTCTGACGGTTGGCCGTTGACCTTATGCGGTACGATTTACAGCTTTCGATCCGTTTCGCTGAAGAGATCACCCGTTCGACGTTGCCGCTCGAATGCAAAACGCGAATCTCGCCTGAGCGAAAGCACGCCCGACTTTCCGCGTAATGACTGCTTGACGCTTCTCCGGGAGCACAGGTCCGGCGCCCGCAGCCTCAAAAACTTTTCAGCCATTTTTCAGGAGGCCGTTAAAACGCTCGGAGTCCCTCTGCCGCTGTCTTGCCCCGCTCTCAGCCTCCAGCGTTATGGCGAGGAGCGTTGCGCGGAATCGATCGCTGCCTGTCGAGCTGCTCTCGAACTTCGGCCGAATTACGCCGAGGCATGGAACAACATCTGCGCCGCCTACAATAAACTCGGTCGCTACGAGGAAGCCGCCGCGGCCTGCGAACAGGCGTTACGCTACAAACCGGATTTGGAGTTGGCGCGAAACAATCTGCAATACGCTCGTAAGATGGCGAAGGCCCCGGCCAAATAGCTATCTCACCCCCTCCGCGATCCAATTTCCGATTTTTGATTGTCGATTGTCGATTGCCGCAAAAACACGCGCGCTACAAGAACGGCAGAAAGAATTCCAAGGATTACACCGCACACAACATCGGACAAATAATGCGCCCCGATATAGATGCGCGAGAAACCAATCAAGATCGGGATAGGCAGACAGGCGACAGCAACTCGCCGATTCGCGAAAAATAGAACACCAAAAAACGCCATGGAGGCCGTAACGTGACCGGAGGGAAATGCGTGGTATTTGGCGCTGAAGCGGTTCCAAACTTCTTCCGTTCTTACGGACGGACGGGCGCGACCTGTTGCGATTTGAATGCCGCGCCCGACTACGCCTGCAATTGCGAGGGCAATTAACATCGACAAAAAGATGCGCGTCCATTTTTTATTGCCGCGCCACCAGGCGATCCCGGCAAGAATGAGACCAAGCGCAAAGTGTTCCGGCCAATCTCCGAATAGGCTTATATTGTGCATAAAATTTCGCGACACTCGGTTCTGATGTTGCGCGACAAAATTTCGGACTGCGTCATCAAAATAAAACGCCGCGGCAATGGTAATTGCGGCGATTACGATGCCGATCAGCCAATAAAAAACAGAGCTGCGCTTCACAAATAAGTTCCCGTCAGATTTGCCGGTCGCTATTTTGAGTCCCCGTGTGAAATCCGCAACTCCGATCGGTCGAGCGAATGTCGGTGTCCGCAACTACGCGTTGCTTTTTTTCGGCTGTGTCCTCTTTCACATGGCTGGCACATGGAGTCTCCCCTTAATCGACCGCGACGAGCCGCGCTTCGCCGAAGCGTCGCGCGAGATGATTGAGCGCGGCGATTACATCGTCCCGCGCTTCAATAATCAGTTGCGTCTCGACAAGCCTCCCCTCGCCTATTGGGCGCAGACGGCAAGTTATCGCGTTTTTGGTCAGAACGATTTTGCGGCGCGCTTTCCATCAGCTTTCGCGGCCGCACTGACCGCGTTGTCGATCTTCGCCTGGGGCTCGCGCCTTCGGCCGCCGCAGCGACCTTCAGTGTCGCAGGCACAAATCGGCGAAGCCAGAGTCGGTTTTTGGGCGGCAATCATTTTTACCCTTTCGCTGCAGACGTTTCTTCACGCGAAGGCCGCCGTTGCCGACGTGTGGCTGGTTCTGTTCGTCACGTTGGCCAATTGGGCCGGCTACGAATTGCTGTGCGATCGGCTGTCACCGTCACCAGATCAAATATCAAACTCGCCACAGGACGAGTCCGTCCGACTGGCGGACATCAAACTCGCCACAGGACGAGTCCGTCCGACTGGCGGACATCAAACATCTTCCTGGTGGTGGATATTTTATCTTGCGCTTGCTCTCGCGTTTCTCGCAAAAGGGCCAATCGGTTGGGTCCCGCTGGTGACAGTCGTTGCAACGAAATTGTTTCTGCCCAATCCGCAACTCGCACAGCGATTCAAATTCATCCGCGGCACTTTGCTTATGCTGACGATCGTCGCACTCTGGGGAATTCCGGCGCTCACGCAAACGCACGGTCAATTCTTCATCGTGGGGATCGGTCGACACGTCGTCGGCCGTTCGTTTGCCACTATGGAAGGTCACGGCGCGAACTCCTTCGGGATGTATCTCCTCCTGCTGCCGTTTTATTTCGTAACGATCTTTATCAGCTTTTTTCCGTGGTCGATCAAACTTCCCTGGTTGACGAGCAAAGCGTGGCGACGCCGGGACGAGATCGACAATTATCTTATTACGGGCGTCGCGGTCATCTTCATCATCTTCACGCTGGCAAAGACCAAGCTGCCGCATTACACGCTCCCGGCATTTCCATTGCTGGCGCTCTTGCTCGCGCGCCATTGGTCGCCGCAAGGAGGGGTAGCCTGGTCGTCGTTCAAACGCATCGCCGTCGCAACGGCATGTTGTTATCTCGCCATCGCTCTGATCGTTCCCCGATTGGTCGCCCGGCTTTTCCCTGCCTATCAGCTTTTCCAAGAATCGCGGAGGTATTTGCAACCGGACATGCAATTTGGTTCAGTGGAATTCGACGAACCAAGTCTTGTCTGGTATTTCCGAAGCCGCGTACACGGTTTCCTTACGCTGATGAACCGCAACCGCGCGATGGAGTTTATGGCGGAAGCAGGGCCGCGTTTTGTGATTATGCCAACCTCGCTGGTCAGGACGCTTTTCGCGAACCATCCTGAGACCTGGAAAATGTTTTCGACACGCGGTTTCAACATCGCGAAAGGAAAACATGTCGATCTTACGCTCGTGCTGAAGCCAGAATGACCGCATTTGACGTTTTAACCATTTAACGATGTAACGTTGTAACGATTTGTATGATTACATTTCTCCGCGGCAAACTTATCAACGCGTTGCCCACCCAGGCGATTATCGATGTCGATGGGGTCGGCTATGAAGTTTTTATTCCGCTTTCGAGTTACGACAAACTTCCTGCGGCCGGGCAGGACGTCCGCATCCTCACCCATCTTCATGTGCGGGAAGATGCACACATCCTTTACGGATTCATGAACGCAGCTGAGCGCGATCTTTTTCGATTGCTCGTTAATAATGTGAGCGGCATCGGGCCGAAGCTGGCGCTCGCGGTGTTGAGCGGGATGAGCGTCAACAATTTCAAAGCCGCAGTCGTGAACTCTGATGTCGCGTCGCTTTCGAAAATCAGCGGTCTCGGCAAAAAGACGGCCGAGCGAATTGTCCTCGAATTAAAAGACAAACTGGGTGTGGCTGCGGCTTGGGAAGCGGCAAGCGCGATCCACGCGCCCACGCCTGATCAGGAACAAGCAAATGAAGCGGTGCTCGCGTTGATTGCGCTTGGTTACAAACAAATCGATGCACATAAAGCAGTGCGCGAATTGCAGGAGAAAGGTCAAGCGAAGGCAGCGGAAGAGTTGGTCAAGCTTGCGTTGAAGCGCATGGCCGCGGGAAGATAAATCGAGGTTTGATGTTCGAGGTTTGATGTTTGATGTATACCCGAGGAATCACGCCGCATTGAAATCAAACCTCAAAAATCAAACTTCAAACGTTACCGCCGTCGCCGAAAGCGAGAAGCTGGACGCAATTCGCTCCGCTTTCCCCACAGAAGGCCTCTTTGCCGAAAAGGATTGGCTGCTTTCGCCTGACGCATTTCCGATCGACAAAAAATTTCGCGACGAGCTCGAGCAGCTGGGACATCGCCTGTTTGTTTTCCAGCGTGCGTGCAATCAACTCTATCAATTGAGCGTCAAAGGAAAGCAGCCCGAGTGGGTAGCGCGTTATCTCGATGCGGGTAAACCGAGGGAGCTGATTGAGTTTTCGCGGCGCAAGGAAATTCGCGACGATTTGCCTCGGGTAGTCCGGCCCGACCTGATTCTGACCGACGAAGGCTACATCATTGCTGAGATCGATTCCGTGCCAGGCGGAATCGGGTTAACAGGTTGGCTCAACCAAACATATTCGGCGTTCGACAACGACGTCGTTGGTGGTGCGAACGGAATGCTCGATGGATTCGAGAGTGTTTTGCCTAATGGCGGCGACATCGCCATCTCGCAGGAAGCGGCAACCTATCGGCCGGAGATGGAGTGGATCGCTGCGCAATTGAAAGATCGACATCGTGATTTCGATTGGCGCGTTGTGTCCGCCGAAAATTATGAGCCGCAGGACGGCCGCACGGTTTATCGCTTCTTCGAATTATTTGATCTGCAGAACATTCCAAAGGTCGACAACACGCTCGGTGCCAATGCCGAGGGGAGAATCATCGTGACGCCGCCAATCAAGCCCTATCTCGAAGAGAAAATGTGGTTCGCGCTTTTCTGGATGCAGCCGCTGCGCGAATTCTGGCGGCGAGAGCTGGGCGATAAATATTTCATCAAATTACAAGAAGTGATCCCATACTCCTGGCTGCTCGATCCGACTCCCTTGCCGCAGCATGCCGTCATCCCTCGCTTGGAAATTCACGACTGGCGCGAGTCCGCCAAATTCAGCCAGAAAGATCGTGATCTTCTTTTGAAAGTAAGCGGATTTTCTCCCCTCGGCTGGGGCAGCCGCGGCATCGCGCTTGGCGGCGATCTGCCGCATGCGGAGTGGGAACGCAGAATCGATCACGCGCTCGCTACATTCGAATCGTCACCAACGATTATGCAGCGTTTTCATAAAGGCCGCCTTTTTGAGCATCGCTATTGGGACACCGATTCCAGCGAGCTAAAGACAATGAAAGGACGCGTCCGGCTTTGTCCTTACTTTTTTGTCGAAGGAGACCGCGTGAAATTACGCGGTGCTCTAGCGACACTTGCTCCGGCAGACAAGAAATTTTTGCATGGAATGAGCGAGGCTATTCTAGCTCCGTGTAAGACACAGTGAACGAGCGAGGGCAACAGCCGG
>QHOM01000115.1 GCA_003218785.1 Verrucomicrobiota bacterium | reverse complement strand
TCATCCAACGTTCGCACCTGGACTGTGCTTTGCCATGCCACCGCACTAGCCGGATTTTTCGTGCCGTGGGCCGGTCACATTCTCGGGCCGTTGATTGTTTGGTTGGCTAAACGGGGCGATTCCGCGGAAATCGATGCCCACGGGAAAGAGTCGCTCAACTTTCAGATATCAATGCTGATCTACAATTTGGTCGCGGGTATTCTCTGCCTGGTGCTGATTGGGTTTGTAATCCTGGGGATACTGCACCTCTTGAACCTGGTGTTGGTGATTGTCGCCTCCATTCAGGCAAGCGAAGGGAAGTTGTATCGCTATCCGCTTGCAATTCGGCTGATCAAATAGCGGGATATAGACTTGCAGTCTGTCGCGGCCGAAAAGCATCTTGCTTGTTGGAATTAGATGGGGTAATCGACAGGCTGAAAGCCTGTCTGCTGAGTTAGGCAAGGATGCCTAACTTCCGATCAATCCGCGCAACGTCTTCAGATTCTCCACGTCTTCGCGCAGATCTTTGCCTTTCGGCGTTTCGAGCACTTTGGGAATTTTGCGGAAACGGTGATCGCGCATGATAATGCGGAACGCCTCGAGACCGATTTTGCCCCTGCCGATGTGCTCATGTCGATCCACGCGCGAGCCGCAAGCGGTTTTGGAATCGTTTACATGAATTGCAACGAGACGATCGCGCAAGATAACGCGATCAAATTCGCGGAATGTCTTTCGGACTGCTGATTCGCTGCCGATGTCGTAACCGGCTGCAAAAATATGCGCCGTGTCGAGGCAAACGCACAATCGCTCCGGCTCGCGTACGCGGCTGATGATGTATGCGAGGTGCTCGAATTTGCTGCCCAGGCATGAACCCTGACCGGCGGTCGTTTCCAGCGCGATCCGCGTCTTTATTTTCGGGATTCTAGAAAACACGTGGTCAATCGATTCAATAATTTTTTCGAGCCCGGCTTCCTCGCCTGCGCCAAGATGCGCGCCCGGATGCAACACCAGAAATGGCAGCTTGAGTTGATCGGCGCGAATCAATTCTTCAGAAAGAGACCGCAGTGAGTTTGCGTGGAACTGCGGATTTGTGGCCGCCAGATTGATCAAATAATTCGCATGCGCGAAGATCGACAATAATTCGTGACGCTGGCTATGGTTGAGAAACGCGCCAATCTCCCGGCGAGTAAGCGGCCGGGCGAGCCACTGCATATTGTTCTTCACAAAGATTTGCATTGTAGTGCACCCGACGGAACAAGCCCGCTGAATCGCCATGTGCACGCCACCGCCGATCGACATGTGCGCGCCAAGGAGAATTTTCGATTTTGGATCCGTTCGACCTTCGCTCAGGACAGGTTTTTGGATTTTCGATTGGCAGACGGCGCGAGACTGCAATGAGCGCGTCGCTGGTTTCATCAATCGAAAATCGGCAATCGAAAATCTAAAATCGCTTGGGGTGCCAGTCCGGTTTCTTTAAACTCCCCTCGGCTTTGTATTCGAAAAGTTTGTAAACCGGCGCGAGCACGATCCCGGGGCCTTTGGCACTGATGCGCACGTCGAGATCGAGTTTGTCGTCGAGAAAATAAACGTCACCATGTCCCAGAACACTGAAAAGCTGTCCGGACACATTAATATCGTCACTATGAATAATTCCGTCCCGGATCGTAAATTTCGCGCCGGCGTCGCGAGCAATGCTATAGCCGGCACCGGGCACGATGTGATTCAGGATCTCCGAAATCGGCCCGAAAACAGGAATGGCGAATACATCGCCATTGGTGACTCCGACAGTTCCGGTGCCATGCATCTTTCGTGTCTCGGTGCCGAAGCCGTCGAAATTATATGCGCCGCTCAACTGACCGCGCACAGTCCGGGAATGATAGTAATTGAAATAAAGATTCGTCAGATGAGGAAAGTCGACGTCCGCCACAGCGAGCGTGGCATGATAACGTGGATTGTTTTTCGCCAGGGAGATATCGGCGCTGCCGCGCACGTTTCCAGAAAAAAGCGTGCCGTGAAGATCGACAATTTGCAATCGGTCGTTAGTGAAGAGCAGCCGTCCAGAGATGCGGTCGAACGGCAGCGTTTTTCCAAGAAAGACGTAATCCATTCCATTGGCGCCATCGACCGTGATCTCGAGATGTGTGTTCGTGCCACCGCGAAATTGATATAAACCATTGGCCGTGATGGTGGGCGGGCGCCGAAACTTGTAGGGCAGAACGGTTTTCCAAATCTTCGGGTCAATCCAAAGAATCGCTTGAGCGGGATGCAACAAGCTTTTGATCTTGGAGACGCGCACCTCGTGCTTTTTAAAATCGTACGTGAAATTACCAGTGCCGGTTCCTTCATCGCGCACTATGCGAAAATCCTCGCAAGCTATGGCGCCATCGGCGAAATGGATTTTGGTGCTCCCGCTATTCATCCACCCGCCGCGGAACCGGGTCCGCCCCAAGGCGATGGTGCCATCGCCTCGCCAATTCTCTGGATTGTGATCCTGACCCCGGATGGTGAGATGGATTGTGGGCGAACGCTGCCATTCCCATTCCCGGAGAAATTCATCCAACCCCGGAGAAGCGAGCGCACGCATTGCGCTGGGAGCAATTGTGCTCTCGACGTTTAAACGAAAATCGTTCGGTGCATCGAAGAGATCGGCCCTGAGCTGGCCGGTTTGGTGTTGGATGCGCAGGTCCCGTATCAATGTGCGCTCCCCGTCCCAGGAAAAATCAGCGGTGAAATCAGAGAACGGCACCGTTTTGTAGGTAACCTGGCCAAAGGCGGCGTGACCGATGATGTCTGGTCGAAGCCGATTCGCTCCGAAATTTACGAAGCCGGAGATTTCGACTAGAGGCGGCGAGTGAAGTGTCACGTCCGCGAGCGGGCCGCCGAGACCCAAAGCATCAAGAAAAGCTTTCAAATCCAGGCTGCTGCGCACCTGAAAGTCTGCGCTGTTGCTTTGCCGACCCCACTCGGCACGGCCCGCAAAACTGCCCATGCCGTCACTCCATTCGCAGTGTGTGACCTCGAGGCGTTGGTCGTTCCATTCAGCCACCGCAGACAGGTTCCTAATTTCGTAATTGCCGCGTTGTAACCGATCGCCGCGCAGCGTCGCCTCCACTCGCGCATTCTCGATATCTGCAATGTCACCGCTAAACTTTACCTGCAGCGAAGGAGAGGTGGCCGGAAAGCTAAACTTTTGCAGTTCATTAACCACGCGTTGTGCAATCGACAAGCGCTTCCGCCATTCATCTTCCGGAATCGGCGGCGATGGCTTGTAATTCTCGCGCTTGATTAGCTGTCCAGTCGCGGAAATCCGGATTCCGCAAAAAATTCCCTCGGCCTGACTGACGTAGATTTGTTCTGGCGGAAAATAGACGTGAGCGCGGAGGTTGTTGAGTTGCGCCTTATCGGTTTTCCCATTGGCCGCTCTAAGTGGAAGCGTGATTTGCGCGTTACGAACATCGAGCGCGTTGAGAAAAGGCTCATGATGGATGAGCGCAGCGTAATTGATATCGAGCGAGATTTCGCTAATCACGGCCAGCGTGTTTTCGCGGTTTTTGTAATCGAAGATGCGCACATTCTGTGCGACGAGGCCGCGGAACGGATCCAGTGTCAATCGGCCAACAGAGGCTTCGACGCCGCGCCTGTGCAGTTCCTCGACCACGCGGTATCGCCACTCCCGGCCGAACCCTCTTTTCGCAAGATACCAGCCGCCGCCGAAAATACCCGCAATTGCGACGAGCATCGCTAAACGCATTACGTTTACAGCAATGCGATGCACCAAAGTCGATCGTCGATCTTGCGCGAGAGGTGGAATCTGCGGCGGTTCCAGGACGGACGGCATGAGTATTCGTTAAATGGTTTAGGCCTTTCCTGATGTAACGTTTTATCGTTTTAAAGATTTAACAATGACGTTTTCAATTTCTGATCTCCACGCCATCAACGCGTCACTGATTTCAACCGTTTGTCATTCCAAGCGACGTCGAGGAATCTCTCATTGTTAACAGTAATCCCGCAGCCGCCGGAGACTGTGCTCGACATGACAATATCTGATCTCCCCGCGATCAATGCGTCACTTAATTTGGTGAGCACTGTTTTTATATCAACGGGCTGGTACTTCATCCGGCATGGCGCGTGGCGGCGTCATATGGCGTGCATGATCACGGCCGTGATATCATCGACATTTTTTTTGGCAGGCTATCTCGTTTACCACGCGCACGTGGGCGAAAAATCTACGCATTTTGCTGCGCAGGGAATAGTACGCCCGGTTTATTTCGCGATGTTGAGTTCCCACATCCTGCTTGCGTTTGTGACTCTGCCTTTGGTGATTTTGACACTCATCCCGGTTTTTCGTCGCCGGTGGGAGCGCCATAAGCGGATCGCGCGTTGGACCATACCGATCTGGCTCTATGTTTCCGTCACAGGAGTGTTGGTCTATTTGATGCTCTATAAATGGTTTCCGCCGCCAAATCTTGCACTTGGCCAGTAGTTGATGTTTGATCAGAGAACGCGCCGCCGCGCAGATTAAAAGAATTTATGGTGACGATCGCGACGTTTAACGAACCAGTCAAAGCCAGGCAATTGAAACGCCGCTTCCATGATGCTGGGCTAAACGCCGATGTTCATAATGAAGCGCCTTTGCAGCAGGTTGGCTTCATGTCTCGCCCGCAAGCCAATGCGAAAGTAATGGTGGAAGACGACGATTTTGAGAAGGCCCAAAGCCTCATGGTCGAGTGGGAGGCGACTGATCCGGATATTTCCGCTGCCCTGATTCGTTGCCCGCAATGCGGCTCTTCCAATATCGAGTATCCGCAGATGACCCGAAAATTTATGACTCCAGCGGCCGTTGCGGTGCTTTGCGCACTCAAGATTATTCCAAAGGAGTTCTACTGCCAGGATTGCCACTTCACCTGGAGCAACGAGGAAGAGCCTACGATCGGACGGCTCTGGCATCGGTTCTTTCCTGGACTCGAGTCAGGCAAAGAGAGTTCGTAGCGCAGCCCCTCTGGTCAACCGGCGCGATTGACTTTAGCGCGCGATTCCTCTTGTGACGGATCTTTGATTGCTTAGAACAATGAAAGCTTTTTATTCGAACCGGCTTTCGACCGCTCAAAGCAGCACCCCAGCCACGCTCGGATTCGCAATCCTGCTCTGCCATCCATGAAGTGGCTCCTGGTATTGCTGCTGGCGCTGATCATCTTCGGCGGCGCCGCCTGGTTCGGTTACAACAGTTTCTACAAAGAAGAAATCGCAGTGAAAAAAGAGCAGCGTGGAGAAGTCACTCCGGCGCCTGCTCCCGACATCAGTCTCCCCGAATTTCAGGCAGCGGCGCAATTGCGACAGGAAGGGAAACTCGCTGAAGCTCGAGACGCGCTGGTTGTTTTTATCCAAAAATATCCCGCCGGAATGCATGTCGAAGAAGCCAAAGATTTGCTCGGCGAAATCAACGTCGACATTTTACTTTCGCGTTATCCTTCGCCAGAAAAAACGGAATACGTCGTGAAGTCTGGAGATGTGCTGGCAAAGATCTCACGAAAGCTGAAAACGACGCCCGAGCTCATTATGCGCATGAATAATATGAGCGGCACCATGCTGCATATCGGCGAGCATCTGCTTATTTCGCACCCGGATTTTTCAATCGTTATTCAACGAAAGGCGAACCTGGTTGTGCTCCTTAATCACGGCGCGTTTTTCAAACAATATCATGTGCGTGAAGCAAAGTTATCGCCGAAACAGCCCTCCAAAATCACGGCAAAAGTTGCCGAGACGATGGCTTGGAAAGACGGAAAACGCATCGGGCTCGGCAGCAAGGATTACATTGGCAGCACGCGGTGGATTAGGCTCGCCGGGGCAGCCGCGTACACCTTGTATTCAATGCCTGATTCCGCGCATCCCAATCTCGATCAGCCGCCGCCGCCTGTGGGGCTCGGCCTGGTCGCTTCTGATGTCGAGGAGTTAAGCAGCCTTGTAAACAGCCGTACGCCTGTCACCATTATCGACTGAATCAGGGTTTAAGCAGTTAAAAGCGTTACAAAGGTTACATCGCGAAAAAGTCATGAGAGATTTTGGTCTTGTAACTCTTGTAACGTTGTAACTTTTTTAACTTCCGCCCATGGAACTACAGCCACTCGATTTTGAAAAACCGATCTTTGAACTGGAACGGCGGTTGCAGGATCTGAAAGATCACTCGGATGAGCACGATGTCGATCTTGATTCGGCCGTTAAGGTAGTGGAGGCAAAGCTTCGCGAAACGCGACGCCAAGTTTACGGCAACCTTACCGCCTGGCAGCGCGTCCAAATCGCGCGGCATGTGCAGCGGCCGTTCGCGCGCGACTATATCGAACGATGTTTTACAAATTGGATTGAACTGCACGGCGACCGCCGTTTTGCCGATGACAGAGCCATGCCAAGCGGCCTCGCCATGCTCGGCGGGCAGCGCTGTGTGGTTATCACTCACCAAAAAGGACGCAACACGAAAGAAAACGTGATGCGCAATTTCGGGTGCGCGCATCCGGAAGGTTATCGGAAAGCGCTGCGATTGATGCGACTGGGCGAGAAATTTGGCATGCCGGTAATCTCATTGATCGATACGCCAGGTGCATTTCCCGGGATCGGATCGGAGGAGCGCCACATTTCGGAAGCAATTGCGGTAAATCTTCGCGAAATGATGGGGCTGCGCGTGCCGATTATCGCCGCGGTGGTCGGCGAGGGCGGATCGGGCGGCGCGCTTGGCATTGGCGTTGCAGATCGCGTTTTAATCCTAGAGAACGCTTACTATTCGGTGATCAGTCCGGAAGCGTGTTCCGCGATTTTGTGGAGAGACCGGCGGCACGCTGCCGAAGCGGCCGAGGCGCTTAAGCTGACGGCGCAGGATTTGTTGAAACTCAAAGTGGTCGACGAAATCGTCTCCGAACCGGAAGGCGGCGCGCACCGGGACTATGATTCGGTCGCGGAAAATCTGGGCAGCGCACTGCGCCGGAATCTGCAGCACATCTCCGAGTTTCCGATTGATGAACTGCTACAGAAACGCTACGAAAAATTTCGCCGGCTCGGCATTTTCACCGAAGGCAAAAGCACAGCCGCTTCCGCACCCTTTTAACGTGATTCTCGGCAATTGGCGCACATCTGCGGGTTTTTGCTGGTTCAGCGTGTCTGTCGCTGTCGCCTTGGCGCGTGCGAGCGTGCCAGCCCCGGATTTCCGTGCACGACGCTGCAGTTTCAGAAGTTCGCCCGGTTCGACCCGCATGCCGCTCCGTTGGACGACAATGCGTTGGCCGCTCGCATTCGAAATGTCACCCGTCGGGCGGCTTGGGGAAAGCCGTTACCGGCGGATCAGCGCATCGTTTTCCCGGGCTACGCCAACTTGCGCACAATGAGCGTAGCGCGCCGCGAAGTTTTGCGAGCAAATATCGGCGTTGGTTGGCCGAGCTATTTTCGACTCAGCAACGCTCGGATCGTTTTTCGGGAAGATGCGAGATTTCAGGAGGAGACTCACGCCAATCTGGATGCAACGTTGGCGCGCGGGCAGTTATTTGTTGGTTTTCTGACCACTTATCCTCGTCTCAGTATCAATCATTCGATTTTGGTCTATCAACGAAAAGCTGTCTCCCCGAATAGCGGAATTGAGCGGTATCTTGCTTACGACCCCAATCATCCGGAAGCGCCGCGTGAGCTAACCTGGTCCTCCCGCGCTCGTACTTTTGCGTATCAAAAAGATTGGGATTTCATCGGCGGTTCCGTTCGTGTTTATCAACTTTACGGCAAGCCGCTGCAGTAAAAACGATTCAGTTAAGGGAGAGTACCCATGCCAGACCGCCCATCGCCACCCACGCCAACGCCGCCGATGCCGCCGCCACCTCCTGAGCCTTTGCCGCCCAATCCGCCTCCGGTTCCCCCAGTCGGAAGGTAGGTGGATCGACCGCTCCGTCTGACGATTCTAAACAAATGCTTGGCTCCCTAAAGCATTGAGCAGGGGCTGCTTGGCCCACCTATGCCGTCGACGGAAAGAGAAATCGCAGCGCTGGATCGACGCGCGCGGCCCAGGCAGCTTCGCTGTGACCAGCGCCTTTGGCCTCCAGATACTGGATATCATCGAAAAGTCTCCAGCCCTTCTCGACGAGACGACCGCGCAACTCGCGTGCTTGTTCCCATCCGGGCTCGGCTGTGCCGGTATCGAGCCAGATTTTTAGCGGCGGTTTTTGTTCGATGGAATCGACCAGCCGGTAAATCGCGTAATCGTCCCACCAGATTGACGGCGACATCACGATGAGCCGGCTAAACGCGCGCGGATATAAAATTCCAATCGCAAGAGTGACCAGACCGCCGAGCGAGGAGCCGCCCAATCCCGTAAATTCCGCGCCCGGTCTTGTTCGATATTTTCGGTCGATATAGGGCTTAAGCTCGTTCATGAGAAAGTGCCCGTACAGGCGCGCGAGCCCGCGGCTGCGTTTTTTTCGTTTCGCTTTGGCATCGATGACCCCGCGCGTCGGTGCATATTCGTGAACCCGCTCTTCGCCCATGTTCGCAATTGCCACAATGATGAGCGGCTCGATGAGTTTTTGTCGAATTAAGCGTTCGGCTGTTTCGTCTACGCCCCATTCCACGCCGGAAAACGAAGTCGCCGCGTCAAAAACATTCTGGCCATCGTGCAAATACAACACCGGATAACGTTTCCTGGAAAATCGACGATAACCCGGCGGCAGATACACCAGAACGTCGCGCCGGTTCCCGAGAATCCTCGACGGAAAACCGCGGTGTCGTTTGATGTTTCCCGTGAACGTGTGTTTGCGCATCGAAAAACGAGATGCTTTGCTGAAGATGTCGATCTTGTCGAACATTTCAGGTAGGTGCGATTGACCTCAATCGCCCGCTCTCTTTATTGTCGATTTTTCTCATGAACGAACGTTACATCAAATGGTACACGCCGTATTTAAGTCGCGAGTTCGAGATGCTCGCGTTCGGAAATGGCGGCGGGCTGCCGCTGATTCTCTTCCCCACTTCCTTCGGCAGTTATTATCAGAACAAAGACTTCGGGTTGGTCGGTTCTGTGAGCGGATATATCGATGCAGGCAAAGTCACTGTCTATTGCCCGGACGCGATCGACCTGGAAAGCTTCTACAACAAATCGATTCACCCGGCTGATCCGATGCGCACCCACAACGCGTACGAAAACGTGATCGTCCGCGATGTCTTTGATCTCGCACGGCGCGAATGCAATTGTCATCGCGTCGCGGTCTGTGGCGCCAGCCTCGGCGCTTATCACGCTGCAAATATCGCTTTTCGTCATCCCGACACGGTGAGCCACCTCATCAGCCTGAGTGGCTCGTTCGACATCAGCTCGTTCTTCGACGGTTATCACGACGACAACATTTACTTCAACAGCCCCTACGAATATCTGCCGAACATAACCGATCCGTGGAAATACAATCACATGGGCATCATCATCGGCACCGGCGAGTGGGACAACACCCGCCACGAATCGTATCGGTTCTCGGAAATTTTGAATTCAAAGGGCATCCGCCATTTTCTAGACGATCGGAAATGGTGCGGCCACGATTGGAACTACTGGCGAGACATGCTGCCATATTACTTGTCGATCTTGTGACCTGGCGGCGCGTTTTCTTTTCTGTCATGTCGAGCGAAGTCGAGACATCTCAAGGGGCGGCTTCCAAGCCGCTGGGGCGATTTGGAAATCGCCCTTATTTGTCTTATTCGTGTAAATCCGCGTAATCCGCGGTTCATCTTCTCATGAAAAAAATCGGAATCCTTTTTGGCCAGGAACACAGTTTTCCACCGGCATTTGTCGAGCGGGTGAATCAGAAGACCGGTGGCAAAGATATCCGCGCGGAATTCGTCAGGATCGACAAGGTGATCCAGGGTGAGCCGTGCGGTTACGTTGTGGTGATCGACCGCATCTCGCAGGACGTCCCGTTCTATCGCGCCTGGCTCAAGAACGAAGCGCTCACGGGATGCGCGGTGGTGAATAATCCTTTCTGGTGGAGCGCTGATGAGAAATTTTTCAATAACGCGCTTGGGACCAAAATCGGCGTCGCTGTTCCGCGGACTGTATTGCTGCCGTCGAACCAGCCGCCGACGGACACAAACGATAAATCATTCCGCAATCTGGGTTACCCGCTCGATTGGGAAGGGATTTTCAGTTATGTTGGGTGGCCGGCGTTTTTTAAACCGTTCGCAGGCGGCGGTTGGAAGAATGTCTATCGCTTGCATAACCCGGAGGAATTCTATCGCGCCTACAGCGAGACGGGCCAGCTTGTGATGATGTTGCAGGAGGAAGTGAAATTCGACATGTACTTCCGCTGCTATTCAATCGATCAACGGCACGTGCGCATCATGCCGTACGAGCCGCGGCATCCTTATCACTTGCGGTATCAAACCGAATGGCAGGCGCCGAAAGACATCCTCGAAAGAGTCGAGCAGGATGTGCTGATGCTGAACCAGTCTCTGGGTTACGACTTGAACACGGTCGAGTTTGCAATTCGGGACGGTGTGCCGGTCGCCATTGATTTTTGTAATCCCGCACCGGATGCAGAAGCAGCCAATGTCGGTCAGGCAAATTTCGAATGGGTGGTCGAAGCGGTCTCCGAAATGACAATCCGCAAAGCGCGCGAGCACAAACCCGGGCGTGATAATTTGAGCTGGGGTAAATACCTGCAAGCGGCAGTGACAAGGCGCGAGCTGCGCGAGCTCGCGTAAGATCGACAATTCGCGCCGAATCTGCAGGGGAAGCGGTTCGCTTCCCATGGGACGCCAACGGCGTCCCCTACACCGGAGACAGGATGACACGGAGGCGTTTTTGAGAGAGACTTGTGCCCCTGATGAGCGCAAAGCAGCATACTTTTACCCTCGGCATCGAAGAGGAATTCGCGATCATCGATCCGGAGACACGCGAGCTTCGGTCGCACATCCAGGAAATTCTCGAGGGCGGGAAAGTTACGCTCAAAGAGCAA
>QHOM01000114.1 GCA_003218785.1 Verrucomicrobiota bacterium | reverse complement strand
CGCAAGAAGAAGCGGCAGGTCGGTCCAGGTAGTGGCGAGACAAAGAGAATAAACGACCTGTGTCCAATCGTCGGAATCGGCGGCTCGGCGGGTGGGTTCGAAGCGGCCATGGAGCTGTTGCAGAATTTGCCGCCGAGAACCGGTATGGCGTTCGTGATCGTGCAACATCTGGATCCGCATCATGCCAGCCGGCTTCCCAATTTGCTCGGAAAATGACCGCGATGCCAGTCAGAGAGGTTGCGGGAACGACGACGCCGAAACCGAACACCGTTTATGTTCAACCACCGAACAAGTGCGTGATTGCGAAGGACGGCGCGCTCACTCTGGTCCAACGAACGGAGAGACTCAACATCGCCATCGATCATTTTTTTGAGTCCCTCGCTGAAGAACGCGGGTCGCGTGCGATTGGCATCGTGCTTTCCGGAACCGGCAGCGACGGAACGGCTGGTTTGCGTGCGATCAAAGCGGCCGGCGGTTTAACCTTCGCGCAAACTGTAGAGAGCGCAAAGTTCGACGCCATGCCGCGCAGCGCAATTCGCTCCGGTTTTGTCGATCTTGTTCTTCCGCCGCACGAAATCGCGCGCGAGATCCGACGCATTGCCGATCATCCATATATCCGCCGGCCGCCAAGCGATCCCGAGGAAATCGAAAAAGCGGCTTACCGGCAGGCGGACGATCTGGGCCGCATCTTCCTTTCCCTGAAAAAGCAGATGGGTGTCGATTTCAGCGCTTACAAGGAAACTACGCTGCTTCGGCGGATCCAACGGCGGATGGCATTGCATCGGATTGACAAGTTGAACCGGTACGCGCGGTTCTTGCGCGACAACAAAACAGAGGTCGAAGCGCTCTTTGACGATCTGCTCATCAACGTGACCCGTTTTTTCCGCGACAAGCAGTTATTTCGCGCGCTGAAGAAGCGTTTTTTGCCTGCGCTGTTCAAAAACAAAAGCAAAGATCGACAACCGGAATTGCGCGTCTGGGTGCCAGGCCGTGCAACTGGAGAAGAGGTTTATTCGCTCGCTATTTGCATTCTCGAAGCGCTCGGCAGCCGCCTTTCCAAAATGCGCATCCAGATTTTCGGCACCGACCTGAGCGAATCAATCATCGAGCATGCGCGCGCGGGAATTTATCCGAGCGCGATCGAGAAGGACGTCTCGCGCGCGCGACTGAAGCGTTTTTTCCTCAAGCGCGACAGCACTTACCAAATCCATCGCAACGTGCGCGACATCTGCACATTCGCGCGGCAAAACATCACGGCCGATCCACCATTCTCACGGCTCGACATGATCAGTTGCCGCAACGTCCTTATTTATCTCAGCCCGCAATTGCACAAGCGCTGCATCCCGCAGTTTCATTACGCGCTTAACCCGGGCGGCTATTTGATTTTAGGACCTGCCGAATCTGTCGGATTGTACGACGAGCTTTTCGAATTGGTGGACAAGAAGAATAAAATCTACGCGAAGAAAAAAGTGCCAACGCCGCACGATGCAAATCTAGCCCCCCTTCAAGGTTTTGAATTCGTGCGCGCCAAGGCAAGATCGACATCTCCCGGCGACGCGGCATTCAACGCGCAACTTTTGCAAATGGCCGATCGCATTACGCTTGGCGTTTATGCGCCGGCGGCAGTTGTGATCGATCGCGAACTGCACGTGCAACAGTTCGGTGGCCGCACCGAGCTCTTTCTCGAACACATGCCCGGTCCGGCAACGCTCAACCTTCTGCAATTAGTGCGGCCAAATCTGGTGGCCGACTTGCGCGCCGTGATTCAGCGCGCAATCAAAACCGGCAAGCCTGCTCGCAAAGAACGGGCGCTCCTTAAACTCAAAGGCAGAATCTACGAAATAAATATTGAGGTTGTGCCATTCAAAATCCCCGCGTCCGGTCAGTCGTGGTTTCTCATTATTTTTGACGAGACCACCAAAGGAACCAAACTGCAAAAATTGCCGAGGGCGCTGGAGAAAACGGGAGCGCAACGCGAGGTGACGGACCTGCACCGTGAATTGGCCGCGTCCAAAGAATCGTTGCAAGCGATCATCGAAGAGCAGGAAGCGACCAATGAAGAGTTGAAGTCAGCTAACGAAGAAATCGAATCGAGCAACGAAGAGCTGCAATCGACCAACGAAGAACTGGAGACGGCAAAGGAAGAATTGCAATCGACCAACGAAGAACTAACCACGTTGAACGAAGAGCTGAGCAACCGCAATCTTGAGATGATGCAACTGACCAACGAACTGAACAATCTGCTCGCCAGCATTCAAATGCCAATCGTGATGGTGGACAATGCGTTGACGGTGCGGCGTGCGACCCCCGCGGCTCGCGGCGCCTTTAATATTTTGCCCACTGACATCGGCCGCCCGTTAAGCGAACTCCGGCCCAACATTGATGTTCCCGACCTGGAAAACATTTTGCGTGATGTAATCGAAACGTTAGGCACCCACGACCGCAAAGTGACCGATAAGGACGGCCGCCGGTACTCACTGCGAGTCCGGCCATATCGCACAACCGACAACAAAATCGACGGCGCCGTTCTGACGCTGGTGGATATCGATGGAACAAAGGAATGCGATGCAGCGAAAATAGGCAACCGGACAAAAGATGTCTCATCGCGGAAATAAAAAGCGCCGGGCAAAGCGTGATCGCCAAAGCAGGGCTGCGCCAGTCCGACGCAATCGCAAAACGATTCGAGGAGTGACGAAAATGCCGAAAGCAACGTTACGGGCGGTCAGTAAAAATGGCGCGCCAGTTCGTTCCAAGCGCGCGCCAACATTCCGGAATCCAAAGACTGAACTGGAAGCCGCCATTCAGCGATTTGTCGATCTTTACGATTTTGCGCCGATAGCTTACGTCAGCTTCGACCGCGCCGGACGAATTGAGGAAGCCAATCTGGCAGCGACCGAGCTGCTGGGCGAACCGCGCGACCTGTTAATTGGCCGCCCGTTCGCGTTTTACGTGGGCGATTTGGATTCGTTCATGCGGCACTTGCTTTATTGCCGCACCTCGCAGCAGCAGGTGGAGACGGAATTACAATTGAAGCCGAGAAAAGGCGCGCGGATTCTGGCGCTGCTTTGCAGCACGCCGATTACTTCGACGACAAGAAATGGCGCCGTGCTTTATCAGACCGCCATTCTGGACTTGAGCGAGCGCAAACGAGCAGAAGAAGCGTTGCGCAGATCGGAGGAGCACCTGCGTGCGATTATTAATCAAAGCAACGCCGGGATTGCCAGTTGCGATTTAAGCGGTCGTTTTTTATTCGCTAATCAGAAGTTCCGCGAAATGCTCGGTTACACAGACTCGGAGCTGGTAGTCAGGACCATCTTCACAATCACGCATCCCGACGATGTCGATATCACGAAAAGCCGCTTCGGGAGGATGGTGCAAAGAAGGCAGCCAGTCGAAATGGAGAAACGGTACATACGAAAGGACCGCTCTCTCATTTGGGTCAACGTGTGCGATACGCCGGTGCTCGACGCCGCAGGGAAACCGCTGTCGGCGGTCGCTGTGGCCATCGACGTCACCCAGCGCAAAAAGGCGGAAGCCGCGCTGCAAAAATCAAAAGAACGGCTGGAAAAGCTCGTCCAACAGCGGACCACAGCGTTACGCGTCGCCAACACTGAATTGAAAAATGAGATCGAGTGTCGCAAGGGACTGGAAGAGGAAATCCTCGCTATCAGCGATCGCGAACAGCAGCGCCTCGGACAGGAACTGCACGATGGGCTTTGTCAGCACCTCACCGCAGTCGCGTTCATGGCGCGCTCGGTTGCGTTGCGATTGAAAAACCACCGCGTCATCGAAGTAAATGATATCGAAAAAATCGCCCAACTAGTGAACGACGCCGCCACCGATACGCGCAATCTTTCCCGCGCCTTGCATCGAAGGGATGTCGATGCGGTCGGACTAGTCAATGCATTGGAGGATTTGGTTGACCGGGAAATCTGGAAAACACCCTGTCGTCTGAAAATCAAGCCGGCCTTTCGCATCGATGATGATGCGGCGGCGTCACACCTTTATCGGATCGCCCGGGAAGCAGTGATCAACGCGAACAAGCACGCTCAGGCGCGGGAAATTGTGGTCAAACTGGAGCGGGCGCGAAAGGAGATAGTGTTGCGCGTAACCGATGACGGCGTCGGAATTCCGAGTGAGCCGAAATTGAAGCAAGGTCTGGGTTCCCACATCATGAGGTATCGGGCTGGAGTGATCGGCGGCCGGTTGGAAGTCGAATCTCCAAAACGAGGCGGCACGCGTGTTTCCTGTTACTTGCCGGATAAAGCACTCCAATCTCACAAGAGAGAAAACGCCGGGCCAGGATTGTTCTCTGCCAAGATCACAAAAGTATTAGCCGGCTTGATCTAAACTTCCTGCATCTGACGACCTATCGAGTGGCGAATTGTTAAAGGGGCGATTAGAGGAGAACCAAAATGACTCGCCACGAAGCAATCTCAGCGGTGAGCAAATCCGTTTGGCAAATTCCGAAAAAGGGCGCCGAGACAGACACGGCTTAAATGAAACACACGCGCTCGACCAACAACAACCCGCGGTGCGATCCACCGGAGGCGAAACGCATCGTGATCGTCGATGATCACCCGCTGTTTCGAAAAGGTCTCGAGCAATTAATCCATTCCGATAGTGCCTTCGCGGTCTGCGGTGAAGTCAATAATGCCTCGGAAGCGATGGACGTGATTCGCAAACTCAATCCTGATCTGGCGATTGTCGACCTTAGCTTGCCCGGTGCCAACGGCATCGAGCTGATCAAAAACATCCGCGCGGAATTTCCGAAGCTTCCCATTCTGGTACTCTCGATGCACGATGAATCGCTCTACGCATTGCGCGCGCTACGGGCCGGAGCGGAAGGCTATGTCATGAAACATGAAGCGATGGCCAATGTGATCCAGGCGATTCACGAAGTTTTTAACGGACGTCCCTATCTCAGCCCAGCCATGGCGGCGCAGGTGATCACCAAATTCGCGCATCGGGGATCTCAGAGCGAGGCCGACGCTGTCGAAAGACTTAGCGATCGCGAACTTGAAATTCTGGAACTGATCGGCAAGGGCAACGAAGTACGTCAGATCGCGAAGCTGTTGCATCTCAGCCCTAAAACCGTGGAAACGCATCGCGCCCACATCAAAGAGAAGTTAAATCTACAAAATGCGCGGCAAGTCACGCGTTTCGCTGTGCAATGGGTAGGGACGCGCAATGTTTAGCCTTCACGCTTCTTAGCACTTCACCGCTCATCAGTTTTCCTTTTGATGGACGAAGAAGCTGTCGCATAGTTTCTGCGATGGATTCGACGAACCGTGATGCGGTTGACGCACTGCTTCAGACTTACAGCGAGACTGGCGGCATTAATTATTTGGACGCTGCCGCCACTCTCCCATCGCGTCTCTCCATCGAGGCGGCTTGCGCGGAGCTAATGAGCTTGATGTTCCCCGGTTTCCGCAGTGAAGCGCTGGTGAGTTCTGGAGACCTGGCAGAGACCACCCGGACTCGTATCCGAAACTTGCACGCGCGGCTCAAAACCGAGATCTGCAGAAGCCTCGGCAAGATCCCACCCCACGAAGCGACCGAGGCAAAGGCCGAGGAATTTTTGGCATGTTTCATGTCGAGGCTTCCGCAAGTGCGCAAACTGCTGTGGACGGACATTGATGCGGCCTATGAGGGCGACCCGGCGGCGCAGAGCTATGAGGAAATAATTCTGGCTTATCCTGCGCTTGAAGCGATCGCGATCCAGCGCATGGCACATGAGCTTTACTTAAAGGGGCTGCCTTTGATTCCGCGCATCATGACCGAGTGGGCGCACAGCCGCACGGGAATCGATATTCATCCGGGCGCAAAGATTGGCTCACATTTTTTTATCGACCACGGCACAGGGGTAGTTATCGGCGAGACATGCGAGATTGGATCGCGGGTAAAATTGTTTCACGGTGTCACACTGGGCGCGCGTAGTTTCCAGAAAGACGAGCACGGCAAAATCAAGAAGGGCGGCAAGCGGCATCCGAAAGTGGAGGATGACGTCACGATTTATCCTAACTCGACCGTGCTAGGCGGCGAAACCGTCGTCGGGGCCCGCAGCACCATCGGCGGAAATGTTTTTCTTGTGCAAAGTGTGCCGCCGGATTCGCTGGTCTATTACGAGGAAAAACAATTGCGCATCGTCCCGAAGCGAAAGCAAAGGCCGGTCAGTACGCGCGATGAATTTCGAGAGTGAAAAATTGGGACGGCGTGTCGACGATTGCGAGCAAGGGCAGGCGAAAGAGTAAGAGTTGATGATTTATCTCGATTACAACGCGACGACACCGTTGTGCGAGGACGCGCGCGAGGAAATGCTGCCGTATCTCGATCGGCATTTCGGAAATCCATCGAGTGTGCATTCCGCGGGCCGCGAAGCGCGGGCGGCAATTGACGATGCGCGCGACAAACTGGCCGCGCTTCTGCGCGTCAAACCGCACGAGTTGATCTTCACCAGCGGTGGAACGGAGTCATGTAATCTGGCAGTTCTCGGCCTGGCACGATGTAGATCTTCAGGGGGCGCTCATGTTATCTCGAATAAGACGGAACATCATGCTGTCCTGAACGCGCTCGAACATTTGGAAAAGCGCGAAAATTTCGAAGTGACTTGGCTGAATGTTTCACGAGACGGAATTGTCGATCTCGATCAGCTCGCCGAATCAATCCGCCCGGAAACGCGGCTGGTTTCGATCATGACCGCGAATAACGAAACTGGCGTAATTCACCCGATTCGTGAAATTTCGGAGATCTGTCGCGACCGTGGCGTCCTGTTACACAGCGATATGGTGCAATCGTTCGGCAAGAGCGACATCGACCTTTCGTTGGTCGATTCTGCAAGTTTCGCCGCGCACAAGTTTTATGGACCAAAAGGCGCGGGATTCCTTTTCCTGCGGAGTGGTTTGTCGATTCAGCCAATCATGTTTGGCGGTGCGCACGAGAATGAGCGACGACCGGGGACGGAAAATGTCGCTGCAATCGCTGGCATGGCGGCGGCCGCGGAGTGGGCGCTACGCGATCGCGAGGACGAACAGAAGCGTGAAGCGCGATTGCGCGATGAATTGTGGAAACGCATCGCAGGCAGTTTTCTCGCAGCGAAACAAAACGGTGATTCGATCCCTCGCCTGGCAAATACACTCAATGTGAGTTTCTCCGGTTTCGATTCAGAAACGATGCTAATGGCCCTCGATTTGCAAGATGTTTGCGCCTCAAGCGGCTCAGCCTGCATGGTTGGCTCAGTGGTGGCGTCTCATGTGTTGCTCGCGATGGGTTTGCCAATGGAGCGAGCCAGTTCGGCCGTACGCTTCTCGTTAGGCAAACAAACAACCGCACAAGAACATCCTGTCCGTTGTAGCCGGGGTCGGTGACCCCGGCGCCGCAGTCAGCCCCGAAAGCTTTCAGGCCGTCTACAGCAAACACCAAGATGTCGATCTCGAAGAAAAAGCGAGAGAACTTCTGCGGACCAACGGCGCATGTCGAATCGCAATGGAAATTCGCGTCGAATGGAATGCGCGTCTGAAAACTTGCGCGGGCCGAGCCGATTATTCCTGCAAGCTAATCTCGTTAAATCCGCGACTTTGTGATCACGGGGCTACGGAGATCGATCGAACGTTGCGGCACGAAATTGCGCATCTTCTTGCGCATTTTCGAGCTGGCCACCGGCGGATTTTGCCGCATGGCATTGAGTGGCAACAGGCTTGTCGCGATCTAGGAGTCGCCGACGAAGAGCGCTGTCATAATCTTCCGTTTCCTGTCTGCGAACGCGTTCGGCGGTATCTCTACAAATGTCCAAACTGCCAGTGCGAGTTTCCCCGTGTGCGCCGAGCAAGGCGTGCGGTTGCGTGCCTAGAATGTTGCCGCGCGCATAACGGTGGAGAATTCGATGCACGTTTTCGGTTGCGGCTCGTCTCTATCCGCTAATCTGTCATGTCGAGCGAAGTCTCCCGCTGCTGCGTGATTACTGTTTTATTGACATAGAGAGATTCCTCGACTTTGCCCGGAATAACAAAAAAAGAAACCCTACGCGAGGCTCACTCTTCTCCGTTTCCCTCGCCCTTGCGTGATTTCTCTCCACGCAATTTTGCCTGGATAAACATATCGATGTCGCCGTCCATGACATCCTGCACGTTGCTCGTTTCTGCGTCGGTGCGGTGATCTTTCACCATTTGATACGGCTGAAAAACATACGAGCGAATCTGATTGCCCCAGGCGATGTCGCCTTTCTCTGAGTATTGCCGGTCGATCTCGGCACGCTTCTTGTCCTGCTCGATTTCGTAGAGCTTCGCTTTTAACATTTTCATCGCTAGGTCACGGTTGCGCCCTTGGCTCCGCTCAGCTTGGCAGGCGACCACAATCCCGCTGGGCTTGTGCAAAATCCGCACGGCCGTTTCCACTTTGTTGACGTTTTGCCCGCCTTTGCCGCCGCTGCGAAACGTGTCGATCTCAATATCGGCGGGATTGATTCCAATCGGGGCAGTGTCGGCGATTTCCGGGACAACATCGACACTGGCGAATGAAGTGTGGCGCCGCTTGTTCGCATCGAACGGCGAGATACGCACGAGCCGATGCACGCCGCGCTCGGTTTGAAGATGACCGTAAGCGCATTCGCCGGTCACCAGCAATGTCGTCGATTTTATACCGACTTCTTCGCCCTGCTGAATGTCTACGGTCTGTGATTTGAAACCACTTCGCTCAATCCAGCGCTGGTACATCCGCAGCAGCATGTCAGCCCAATCGCACGACTCCGTGCCGCCCGCGCCAGAATGAATCGTTACAAACGCATTGGCGCGATCATTTTCACCTGAAAGAAACTGGCGCAGCTCAAATTCTTCCAGCTTGTGAATTAAGCGAGCGTGTTCGGTCGCCACTTCTTTCTCTGCGCTAGAACGCGCAGTGGCATCGCTTTCCTCGGCTGCCAGTTGCTGCAATGCGCTGAAGTCTTCGATTTCACGTTCCAGCTCTTGAAACGGACTGATAAGGGAGCGCAATCGCGAGACTTCCTCGACATCGGTCTGAGCACGCTCGCGATTCGACCAGAAATCAGGCGCGGCCATTCGCCTTTCGATTACTGCTAGATTTTTCTGGAGCTCTTCGACGTCAAAGAAACCTCCGCAATTCGCAGACGCGCGATTTCAAATCTTCAGGATCAGTCGATGGAAGCTCACTAGCCATTAGGCAAAGATAATCATGAGCGCCTACTTGTCATGTCGAGTGAAGTCGAGACATCTCTTTATTGCAGGGGGACAAGGCAAGAAAGAAAAACAATAGTAAGAGGTTCCTCCACTGCGGTCGGAATGACAAGCAGACACGTAGTGGACGCGTGTCACGACGAAGAATCGCTATTTGCGCACAGAAGAATCGACGGCTTTCGGTTTTGCAGCGCGCGCCGGCTCGAGACGAAAAACTGTTTCGCCTTCCTTCATGAGATCAAGACGATCGCGCGCAATCGTTTCCAGATAAGTCGCGTCAGTCTTGAGGAGATTGACCTCGCGAGTTTGACGCGCGAGCAAACTCTGTTGCTCGTTTACTTGTTTTTGCAGGTCGTCGATCTCCGCGCGACTCTGCTGCAATTTTTTATAGGGTGGAACGAATAAGCTCACGATCACCAGCCAGATCGCGAGAACAAGCAGAACCCGAAGAATTCGGTTAAGTCGCTGCCAAACTGTGGCTTCGCGACGAGCGCGGAAATCGGCGTAAGTGTGATCCACTTAGCGCATTGTAGCGCCGTACACGGCTTTGTCACCAAGTTCTTCTTCGATTCGCAATAGCTGATTATATTTCGCAATTCGATCGCTCCGGGAAAGCGATCCAGTTTTGATTTGACCAGCATTGGTCGCGACTGCGATGTCGGCGATAGTCGCGTCCTCTGTTTCGCCCGAGCGATGACTAATTATGGTCGCGTAATCGTTTTCTTTTGCCAGGCCAATTGTCGCCAGCGTTTCCGTGAGCGTCCCAATCTGATTCACTTTGATCAAAATCGAATTCGCCACGTGCTCGGCGATTCCCCTGCGGAGAAATTCTACGTTCGTGACAAAGACATCGTCACCTACCAGTTGAATCTTCTGGCCGAGCTCTTTCGTCAGCTTTTTCCAACCAACCCAATCATTTTCGGCACAGCCGTCTTCGATCGAAATGATCGGAAACCGAGAACAAAGATCAGCATAGTACCCAATCAGCTCATCGGCGGTTTTCCTTGAACCGTCCGACTTCTTAAAGACATAAGACTTGCTTTCGCTGTCATAAAATTCGGAAGCAGCCGGATCGAGCGCGATAAAAATCTGCTCGCCGAGCTTGTAGCCGGCCTTCTTAATGGCAATCGCAATCGATTCCAACGCATCCTCGGCAGAACCGAGTTGCGGTGCAAATCCACCTTCATCGCCGATCGCAGTCGAAAGATGTCGATCTTTTAAGACGGATTTGAGAGCGTGAAAAACTTCCGCGCCATAGCGCAATGCTTCCGAGAAGGTCGGGGCCCCGCGCGGCACGACCATGAATTCCTGAAAATCGATCGGCGCATCAGAATGCGCGCCACCGTTCAAGATGTTCATCATCGGCACCGGCAAAACTCTTGCCTCAGTTCCGCCGAGGTAACGAAAGAGTGAAAGATTTTCCGCCGCGGCCGCGGCATGTGCCACTGCCAACGAAACTCCAAGCAGCGCATTTGCGCCCAGATTCTTCTTGTTCGACGTGCCGTCAAGCTCGATCAACTTGTCGTCGATTTTCCGTTGGTCGCGCGCATCCCAGCCTTTGAGAACCGGCGCGACCTTATGGTTAACGTTGGCGGCTGCCTTCTTGACACCTTTGCCGCCGAACCGGCTTTTTTCGCCATCCCGCAATTCCCATGCTTCATGCTCGCCGGTGCTCGCTCCGCTTGGAATCGCCGCCCGTCCAAGCGCACCGCCTTCGACGCGCACATCGACTTCAATTGTCGGATTGCCACGTGAATCCAAAATTTCGCGTGCAATGATATAGCGGATTGAAGTCTTTGACATCGGACAACATCGCAGCCCGGAAGGATTGCGCGCCACAATCATGCGTTCGAGCAGGGGGTTCTTCAACTAGTCTTCGTCACCGACGAGAACCGGACAGCGCCTGAGTTTCTTTCTGGCGGTAGAGTTTCCCATTGGCAATTTAGCCGAGGCACGGATAATCTCACCGATGATTCGTTTGGCGAGGTTAGGTGCAATCGGCTTGATTGCGAGCGTTTTGGCGGTCATCGGCGCGGAGCCTGCACGTCTTCCGGCCGATCAACGCAGCTGTTGAGAAACCGGGGAAGACAGACTGGTCCGGTCAATATCGCGGGCCGATACCCGTGAACTATCGCAACCGCGCGCAAATCGCCCTGAACCTGGGCGGCTTGATCGCCGATGGATTTGTTGCGGTCGAAGCCAAGGACAGCCAGCAAGTCAAAAACATTGGCTCAGATATCATCAAGCTTGCCAAAGCTCTCGGCGTAAGTCAGAACCTCCTCAGCCGCGGTAATAGCATCAACGAATTCGCCGAGAACAACGAATGGGACACGTTGCAGGAGGAACTGGAGGCGACACAGAACGAAGTGAAATCTTCAATGCAATCGCATAGCGACCAGGACCTGGTGATTCTGGTGAGTCTAGGTGGTTGGATTCGCGGCACGCAAGTCGTCAGCGGAGCGATCATGCACAACTATGACGAACGAAGTGCGAAAGTTCTGCGCCAGCCAGCGCTCGTCAAGTTCATGCAGTCGAAGATCAATGAAATCTCTCCCGAACTTCGGGGCGAGCCGCTGGTCAAAGGTGTGAGCGAACAACTCCCTGGGATTGAGAAGCTCGTTTCTTTCCCGGCGGACAAAGCACCGAGCCTTGATGAAGTGCGGAAGGTGAACGAAGCGGTCGGCAAGGTGATGGAGGAGATTGAGAACAAAGCTCTCGCGAAATGAAACGCTGCTTGCTGATCTTCCTGTCGCTCTTTGTAATAGCCGTCTGCATCCCTGCCCGTGCGGAGACAGACGCTGAAGTCCAGGCGCGCAAAGGCGCACTCGATCTTGCCGGAGCATTTTCCAACGACGGTTTCAAGATCCGAGATGGTCACTGGTGCGGGACGGTTAAGCCGCACGATCACGCCCTCATCGCGGTGAATCTCTATGCTGGAAATCAGTACTGGTTCTCCATTGGCGCCACCGAACCTGCGAAGAAAATTGCGGTGAGTGTTTATGATGAGACTGGGAAGCAAGTCACGACTGAAGACTACAATGCCGGGGAAAAAGCTGCAGCCGGCTTTGCGCCGGCGAACAGCGGCCAGTACTTCGTCTCGATCGACCTGGTTGAAGGTCAGGCCGGCAGTTTTTGTCTCGTCTATTCTTATAAGTGAGCTCTAGCCTGCGACGCTGGCTGCCGTACCAAAGGTGCGCGAAGTGGTGGCTGGAAAAGGTAAACTCGAGTGCTTTGCCGGACGTTTTTGGATGCGGAGCGCACTTTCGCGCGCCCGCTCCTTTGCTAGAATCGAACGAAGCATGATCTCGCTCCAGGTATTTTACGAGGGCAACGTTCAGGGGGTTGGTTTCCGCTGGTCGGTGCGACATATAGCCAAGGGCTTCGATGTCACCGGCTGGGTACGCAACCTGTTGGACGGTCGCGTGGAAGTTCAGGTTAACGGAGAGGAAGACGAAGTGCGCGCGTTCCTCGACGGTATCGCCCAAAGCGACCTCCGGGCGCTCATTCGCAAACGAATCGAAAATAAATTGGAGAACCCGGTCGCCACCCGGGGTTTTGAAATTCGCCATGAGTGATCCCGCAGTTGCTGTTCGAGGGTTGACGAAAATTTTTCCTGTTCCCTTGCATCGGCAGTCGATTGTCGCAGTGCGCGATCTCGATCTTCGCGTTGAGCCGGGCGAAGTTTACGGCCTGCTTGGCCCGAATGGCTCGGGCAAGAGCACGACTCTTAAAATCATCCTCGGCCTCGTTTCCCCGACGCGTGGCCGTACGGAGATTTTCGGCCGTGACAGCCGTTTAGTTGAAAGCCGACAGGCGGTCGGTTTTCTCCCCGAGAATCCTTACTTTTACAAATTTCTCACCGGCGAAGAAACGCTGCGTTTCTTTGGGCGGCTTTGCGGACTTGCAGGCGTCCGATTAGAAAATCGCATAAACGAATTGCTCGACCTCGTCGGGCTGACGAAGGCGCGCAAACGGCGACTGGGCACATATTCGAAAGGGATGTTGCAGCGCATCGGCCTCGCACAAGCATTGATTCACGATCCCCGGTTGGTTGTGCTGGATGAACCGACTGCGGGCGTAGACCCAGCAGGCTCACGCGAGATTCGCGATTTGATTCTCGATCTGAGGCGACGTGGAATCACTGTGCTGCTTTCCTCGCACTTACTGGCGCAAGCGCAGGAAATCTGCGATCGCGTTGGCATTCTCGCCGACGGCATTCTCGTACGCGAAGGACATTTGCAAGAATTAATCGCGATTGAAAATCAGACCGAGTTTGTTATCGCCGACGCTTCCACGCAGCTCGTCGACCAAATCGAATCGTTCATCAACCGGTCGAACGCGAAATTGATCGCACGCCAAAAATCAACAACCACACTTGAGAGGTTGTTTCTCGACGCAACCACCAAACGTCCCGAGTCATGAGCAACGAAACCGCCGCCCTAGCGCGACATCGTGCTTTTTCTTTCTCGCGAGTTCTCGCGATCACAGTCAACACGCTGACAGAGCTGACGCGCCTGAAAGTTTTTTATGTCCTGCTCGTTTTCGCACTGCTTTTGATCGGCAGCTCCATGTTCATGGCGCAATTCACTTTTCAGCAGGAATTTCAAATTCTGAAAGATATTTCGCTTGGCGCGATGTCGATCTTCACTTCGCTGCTGGCAATCGTTGCCACCGCACGACTTATTCCCCAGGACATCGAGGACCGCACGGTTTACACCATTCTCGCCAAACCGGTCCCGCGTTTCGAATATCTGCTTGGGAAAATTGGCGGAGTGCTTTTCCTGCTTGCGATCAGCACATTCGTGATGGGCGCAGCGTTTCTGCTAGTCCTGTATGTGCGCGAACAAGCCATGCTGCACGCGACACTGCGGCACATGTCCGGCGCGCCGGGAGAGCAAGTCGATGATGCCGTGCGCGCGATCCGCTCCTCAGCCCTCAACATCGACATCTTCCCGGGAATTGTCATCATCTACGTGAAAGCATGTTTGCTCGCGGCGCTGACGCTCTTTGTGTCCACATTCGCGACGACAAACATTTTCACGATTGTTGTGATGGCTTTCATCTATTTCATCGGCCATTTGCAGGCGACTGCGCGCGAATATTGGCTGCAGGAACATAGCAGCGGCTGGATCACACGCGTCCTTCTCGCAGTCGTGGCATTGTTATTTCCCGATTTGCAGGCGTTCAATCTGGTGGATGACATTGTCGCTGGCACGGCCATTTCATTGACGCTTTTTTTCAAGACAGCCGTGCTCGGAATTTTCTATACGACGATCTACACACTGCTGGCGGCGTTTGTCTTTTACGGGAAAGAATTATGATCCGGAGCCTTCTGGTGCTGGCGGTCCTGATCGCGCTCGGGACTCTCAAATTGCCAGTCGAGCGCGACCTCGCCGCACTTCATCGGCAAGAACATTTGCGGGGCGTCGAGTTTAATCTCGATCTCCGCGAAAAACTCGGGCAACTCGGTTTCATTGCCGCGTTGAGCGGATTTCGAGCGATCGTCGCCGATGGGCTCTTCATCCAAGCGCATGTGGCATGGGAGCGCACAGAATGGGGTCGCGTGCTGTTGTTATTCCGGCACGTCACCACACTGCAACCGCGCGCTATCTTGTTTTGGGACATGGCCGCGTGGCACATGGCATGGAACGCAAGCGTGGCCGCGATGAACGATCAAACCCAGCCGCGCCTCGCCTTGCGGGTCAAAGCGGCGCGTGAATATTTTGCGCTCGGTAAAGATTTTCTTGAGCGCGGGATAAAAAACAATCCGGATCGTCCGCAGCTCTACGAAGCGCTCGCCCGTCTTTACAAAGAGAAATACAAAGATCACGAGCACGCTTCGGAGTTCTTCGCGAAGGCAGCAGCCTTGCCCGGGGCGCCGAGCTACGACAGGCGTTTCTCCGCTTATGAGCTTTCCTACTGCGAAGGGCGCGAGCGCGAAGCATATGATCGGCTGCGCCAACTCTATGACGAAGGCGAGAAGGAACGGCTGCCAACTTTGATCACACGACTGAAATTTCTCGAAGATAAACTTGGAATCCCGCAGGACCAGAGAATTCCGGATAAGAAGCGCTAAGCCGTTATGGCTAAATCGTTAAAGCATTTCCGTTGTAAGATTGTAACCTTCTTGGCGTTTTAACCATCATCATGCGCTTCGCAATCTTCAGTGATATCCACGCCAATTTGGAGGCGCTCGAAGCGGTGCTGGCGGACGCACACAAGCGCAAATGCACGCATTTTGTTTGTCTGGGGGATGTGGTCGGGTATAACGCGAATCCACATGAGTGCGTGGACCGCATTCGCAAATTGGATTGTCCGATCGTGAAAGGCAATCACGATGAGCAGGCATCGCTCCCGGAATCTTCGAGTGATTTCAACGAGCTGGCGGAGCGCGCCATTAAGTGGACACGCGACAATCTGACGGAGGAAGACAAGCAATGGTTACGCGAGTTGCCATTGCAGAGACAGGTGCACGATTTCACGATCGTGCACGCCACCCTCGATACGCCGGCGCAATGGGGCTACGTGTTTAATAATCTCGATGCGGCCGCGAGCCTCACCTATCAGCACACGACCGTTTGTTTTTTCGGCCACACCCATGTGCCCATGGTTTTTATTCGTGACGATGGCGTCCGACGGGAGAGTATCGAGCACATTCGCATCGAGCCGACCAAGAAATATTTCATCAATATGGGCAGTGCGGGACAACCACGCGATGGAAATTGGCGCGCGGCGTATTGCATTTACGATATGGAGAACAATCTCGTAGAACAGTTGCGAGTGAAATACGATCTGGCGGTCGCGCAAAAGAAGATTGTCAAAGCCGGTCTCCCACGGCTGCTCGCCGAGCGGCTTGCGATCGGGCGCTGAGAGCGAGTTAGGGACTAAATGATTACCGATTTAACGAGTTGAGTCTGCATGCCTCACCGCCTGCTCGAGAAGAATTTCGAAGCAGGTTTGGCGAAGGCAGAACCCTGACCCCTGAAGTCTGAACCCTAAATCGATATTAATCATTAAACCAGGTTCACTTGGCGACGTCGTCCACACGCTTCCTGGAGTCGCCTCGCTCAGGGAAGCGTATCCCGGCGCCGAAATTACATGGCTAATTAATCCCGAACTCGCCCCGCTGCTCCGTGGAAATCCTGATGTGAATCACGTCTATTTCTTTCGCAGCGGCGAATTCCAAGGCATCGGCGCACACCGAAAAGTTTGTTGCCGTGGCTGAAGAGAATTCGAGAAACTCGGCCCGACCTTGCGCTGGATTTCGAGGGATTGTTGCGCAGCGCACTGATCGCAAAAATCAGTGGGGCCAAAGAAATTTACGGGATGAGCGATGCGCAGCGAGGCTCACGCTTGTTTTACGCTCGTGTCGCCAAGATCAATCGTCATGGGCATGCCGTTAACCGTTATCTCAAGCTGGCGGAGTGCGCTGGCGCTACTGTTGGCGAGTTGCTTCGTTGCCCGCTCCCGACCGGAGATCCTCTCCCGCGTTTCGATGAATATCCCCCGTTCATCCTTCTTAATCCCATAGCACGTGTGGAGGGCGAATCGCTTTCGAACGCCGTGATCGCAGAATTTTGCTACGCGCTTGCGCCTACCCGTCTTG
>QHOM01000328.1 GCA_003218785.1 Verrucomicrobiota bacterium | reverse complement strand
GAGACCCTCGAGGTAATAGCTCGCACCTACGTGGGCACGATGACAAGTATCCGCGGTCGGCGTGTCCACCGGCTCCTGATGCGCGAGTTCTCCCGGTTCGACCACGTGCTTCCAGCCGTAGCTGAAGACGGTACTCCCGCGCTGCTCGCGCTGGCCGAAGACGGCAGCGCGGCCGTATGCCGAACGGACGGTCGAGGCGCAGTGGTCGCCGTCGCCGAATGGGCCCGCCTGGAAGGTGCGACTGTAACGATGTCCTACGACCTCACGAGAGATTCGCTCCCGATCGTGAGCTGGACGATCTGGCATCCGAGCTTCGTCCGTGTCGCCGGGGCGCTCACGATCTCGGGGACTGACCGCGCGCACACCGATCATAGCCGTATTACCGACGTCCTCCGAAGGTTGGGAGGCTAGACATGGCGTTCGCCTAACCAGCCAGCGCTCCCTACAGAGCAATCTGCGTTATCCCGAGTGTGCGCGCGTTACGCTTGGTGCAGCGCGATGCTGGCGCCCACCCACGTTTTGTCGATGTTGAAATCAACGCCCATCATTTTGCCCTGGCTCATCCGGACGAGATTGTTCACGAGAGTCGGATCGCGATCATTCTCCGGCCAGACAAACATCATTCGGATTTCAGCTTTTGATTTCGGGCCCTCAACGGTCGGCACGAACGCAGCGTAATCGATTTTTTGTTGCAGAATCCATTCGTGCGGATTTTTGAGCGCGTTAATCTTTTCGTGCGTCGGTTCCATGTCCACACCGTGGCCCGCAAATGAGTAGAGCGGCTTCAAAACGTAATTATCGATCTTTTCGCGCGCGGGAAATTGATCGGCGAAAAAAGCCGGAGTTGTATGCTCGGTTTTCAAGAACGGCAGCGAATGCTTGCTAATCCGAAAATACCAGTTCGGATGGCCGACCCACGTGACATCGAGATCATCCTGAAACCGAAACGGCAGATTCAAATCCGGCCGGCGAATCAGTTCATCGAAAATTACGCGGTTATAAATCCGCTCGATCCGCACTTCGCGCCCAGCGCGATTGTAAAGTAGTTCGCGGCCGCGCTTTTTGATCTGCGTCACGCACAGTGGACGGATGCCAAGTAATCTTTCCGTAGCTGCGAAATCCACCCGCGTCTTTTGTCTTTCTGGCTCGATCTCCAGCAGGACCACGTTGTCCGGACCTGAATCGGCGATGATTGTGCGTTGTAGCAAATCGAGATACACCTCGTCTTTGATTCCGCCGAATGACGAGGTCCAATTGCGCGGGATGACGGGATACGCCTGGCGCATACAATGCAGCACAAGCAACTGAAAGCCGAACAGGCTTGGAAACGCTTGCAGCTCGATCAGTCGCGGGACAAACCGATCGCCTTCCGCCCAAATCCCGAAATCGACCACGAGAAAATTCGGATGCGCTGATTCATTTGGCACTTCCAGTCCATTCGGAACTGCCGATGCCGCATGCCTTGCCGTGTTAGAAAAATCGGCGTCTCCGAAATCCGAAAATCCGCAGGCCATTTTTCGGTTTCATTCACGCAATGCAACAGCGCAGCGTACTTATCTGGCGTGAAGTCAGTGTTGAATATTGAACGCAGCTGCGGATCCACTGTATTGATCCGCCTCGGATTAAGCGCCGTTCGGTTGCTGGATCACACTGCTAATGTGAAACGGCGTCAATAGGGCAACAATCCCTTTGTCATCGGAAACAAGCACGCGATTCCCACCTGGCGGCAACCAAATGTGATCCACCGTAGGCACTGAATACTCATGACCGTCAGACGTGCGGATCGAAAACGGAACGAACGGCGTACGCGCGAGTTGTCTGCGGATATCGCCAATCATCAATCCAAAACTAGACCAGAAACTTCCCGCGCTCCATTACCTTTTCGCCGTCGAACCAGACGTCGAAGTCCCGGCCGACGCAGTCGATATGCGTTTTGGAAACCCAATTTGCGCCGGTGTGTTCGGCATAAGGATGACCGAAGGCAATATGGACGCCGGGAATTTTTTCGTCCTGCAGGATGTGTCCGATGACGTGCGTGCAGGCCGTGTTGGTGCCGATAGCGAATTCGCCTACGCGATTGCTGTTTTCATCCGTACTGGTGTAAGCGCGAAATTCGTCGCGCAGGTCCTTGTTGTCGGACCGCAACGATCGGATGCGATTGTTTTCCACTTCGATCGTAAGCGGATTGGATTCCAGATCGCCAAAACGCTCGCATAAATAATCGCCAACCACGCCGTCGACCACGAACACACCGTTGGTGTTCATGGGCGCGGTGAAGATTTCGCCGCCGGGAAGATTACCCCATTTATCGCGCGTGATGATACCGCTGGTTTTCAGCCACTTTAATTTGGGCGAAAGCTCTGCTTCAAATTCGGTGCCATATGGGGTGCGGCAGGTGATGCGCTCAGCCTGTCGCGCGCGCTCGACTAAACGCTGACTGATCTCATCCACCTTCACAAAGTCTGCGCGCATTCCTTCGAGCATGATTTCGCGGTTAATGTTTACCATGTGACCGTGTCGTATTTTGTGGTTGTTGACCACGCTGGTCATTTGCGTTCGGGCGGTAAGCTCGCCCGGCTGGGTCTGCCCGGCGAAGATCGACACCTGCGAGAGCGCCAGATCATCTAGGATGGACTCCGGCATGTATCTAAGCGGCCGACGCGCATGATGTTCCAGTACGAACAAGCTGTACTCTGAGCCAATGCGTTTCACTTCTGATTGCAATGCCGCTGCAATTTCGCGTGTCGCGGTGTCGGTGATGATTGTGATCCGCTCTCGCGGTTTCAATCGAAGGCAGACATCAACTGCATTGCGCGCTCCGGGGACCAGTTCTGGATCAATCGGACTGAGATAAGCTCGATCGGGCATACTAAAGTGTTGAGAATTACGCGAAAATCAGGAGGGGGCAAACCCGTGTTTATTGTGTCGAGTTCGGCAGCCCCCGAGAGACATCTTCTACTGTTTTTCTTCACGATCACAGGGACGGCGACGTTTTACCGAAGAAAACTGTGTAACTTAGAGCCGACACCTTCCATTCGTACAGCGAGCGCATTAGTGCGCTCGACACGAAACTGCGCGGCGTGCTGACCCTTGCAGAAAATTGCTTGCGCGAGACGCATCCAGGCCACAAGCTCGGAGCGCAATGAGGTTAGCGCGTTCAAATAATTGCGGGAGCGCTCTTCTCGCGGCATTCGTTTCCGTCGCGTTTCTTT
>QHOM01000113.1 GCA_003218785.1 Verrucomicrobiota bacterium | reverse complement strand
TTGACGCGCTCGAGTTGGTGGTGAGCATGGAGAAAACTTTTGGAGTCGGTGTGCCAAACTCCGAAGTTGCGGGTCAGGCCCTAAAGACGGTAAATACAATTCACGATTATATTCTCGAAAAACGCACGGCGACCGGCTAGACTGCGGCGAGTTGTAGCGGCGGCTGTCCTTGGCCGCTACGCCCCGCAACGTGGGCATGAGGACATGCGCCACCACATCTGACAGTCCACCCCACTTGAATATTCTTTACGTAGAGAGCAGTCGCAGCTGGGGCGGCCAAGAGTATCGCACCTGCCTCGAGATCAACTGGCTGAACGCGCACGGGCATAAGGCATGGTTGGTCTGCAATCCAGGTAGTCAGGTCCAACTCAAAGCATCCGAGCTCGGTACTCGCCTTGTCGCGATGCCGCTCCGGCATCGCGTGGATCTGCTATGTTCATGGCGCCTCTGGAAATTTTGCCGGCGAAATCAGATCGATTTGCTCAAACCTTACAGCTCGAAAGATCATTGGCTCTGCCTGCCGCTCTATTTTTGTGGAATTCCACTGAGTCGGGCGCGCTGTATCACCGATCCGATCACAGGCCACGGGCGCGCTTTTGTTTTCAAGTATGGGTGTTCGAACATCGTGGCCGACGCATCCATTATTAAACGCCAACTTGTACAGCAGAACGGAATTGATCCCGCCAAAATTGAAGTCATCGGCTCAGCCGTTGATTTACAAAAGTTTAAGCCACCACGCGACCGGATGAAATTTCGCCGCGAAATGGGGTTCGGCGCGGACACGCCAGTTATTGGGAATATCGGCATGATTCGGCCAGACAAGGGTCAACTCATTTTAGTTGAATCGGCCCATCTCGTCTTAGCGGAACGTCCCGATGCACGCTTTGTCATTGTCGGTCAGGGCACGGGTCTGCTGAAGCGGGGCATCAACGTAAGGAATGCCATCGAGCGCGCCGGATTGGCCGAGAAAATCATCATGGCCGGATATCGCTGGGATACGCCTGACGTGTACGCCGCGTGCGACATGATGGCGATTGCTTCCCTGCACACTGAAGCGTCGCCGATTGTTTTGCGTGAAGCGCGGGCGACAGCAGAGCGCTCGCAGCTGCGATCCTGGAATTTCTTTCCGATCCGAAACTCGCGGCGGCCTGCGCAGCGAACGGCCTACGCTACGCGAATGAGCATTTTTCTTTCGACCGAATGATGGAGGCAAAGCTGCAAGTCGACGCGTCGCTGATTCCAGCGCGAAAAACAAGGTTGCTGCCTACCTCCGTCTCGGTCGAACCGGTTTCATCCGTCGAGACGGCAGATCTCTCGTCACGCCAACGATGAAGAGTTAAGCGCGTCAATCAGTTGACGTAACCGTCCAAATCTATTGCGATCGGGAGTGAAAATTAGTCGCGGCAGATCCCAAATCTCGGGCTCATTTTTCTCCTGACGAAGCGCAACGTCTTGAACGATTTCACCGCTCTCCACGATGTCCGCGAACTTCTTGTTAAGATCAACAATGGCGTTCTTTGACAACCGATAGCTAATGCGAATGACCAGTCTCTTCCCAACCCAACGCGCCGAGTGAAAAATCTTGTAGAACTGCAAGATCTCCGCGACTGCTTCTCGGGCGTTGTGCATGATTTTGAAGAAGGAAAAGTCTTCTGGTGAAATGAACCCGAGGTCAAGCAGCTGGCCGGTAAGAAATTTCATCCATGTCTCCCAATAATTTCCGCGAGGCCGGTCGAGTAGGACCACGGGAATGACGCGCGATTTTCCCGTCTGCATGAGCGTAAGCACCTCGAATGTTTCGTCCAGTGTGCCGAAACCGCCGGGAAACAGCGCGAATGCGTGCGCTTCCTTCACGAAGGTCAGCTTGCGGGTAAAGAAATAATTTAGATTAATCAGCTTGGGATCGCCCTCGATAACCTCATTGGCTCGCTGCTCTGATGGCAGGCGGATGTTGAGCCCGAAGCTGTGCGCGCGGCCAGCCCCACTCTGGGCTGCACCCATGATTCCGTCACCTCCTCCGGTAATCACCATGAAATTCTGCGCGACCATTTCCCGCGCGAAATCCTTCGCCACTTTGAACTCAGGCGAATAGGCCGAAGTGCGAGCCGACCCAAAGACGGCGACCTTGCGCAAGCGCTGAAACGGCGCAAACACCTTCGCTGTGTAGCGCATCTCTTTGATCGATCGGTTGATCAGCTTGAGGTCGGCTACGCTCATCTGATCGCGCGCGATCTTTAGCGCGGTTACCATCATTTCCTCAATCAGCTCTGGCGATTTTTCCGCACCCCAATCGCGAACCAGTTCACGGACCCGCGCGTCAAACGGCGGATCGACAATCCATTGTCGCCGTGCTGGCTGATCATGAATGACGCCTCCCGTGAAATCTTCCATGGTCAAAACTTCAGTGCCGTTGAGCTTAACGCACGGGAAAACTTGCGGCTTATAGTGGCAGCCGTGTCGGCTGCAGCGCTCTTAGAACGCAGGCGACACGCCGCCACTACAAAGAAATCAGGTCCTGAAGGATTTCGCGCATATGCCGGATCGGCAGCGAATAATGACCTGCGCTGTCAACGTACCGCGCTTTGCAATTGGGCAGTCGCTCGGCAATTTCTTTCGCCAGGCGAACTGAGAAAGCGCGGTCTTGCTTTCCGTGCCACAGTCGAACGGGCACCTGCACTTCTTCCATGGGAAAACCCCACGGCTGCGCGTAGATCTGCGCGTCCGCCATTACCCCTTCAGTCGATCCGCGCCAGGCGCGGCGCTGGCTCTCAAAAACGGCTTCGAATGCCGCGGAATCGCGCAAACTGTCTTCGTCGCACGGTCGTAGCATCAACAATTTCAGGAGCAGCGGACGAAGACGAACGGGCAGGCGCAATGACAGAATCGGACGCGCCAGGTAGAAGAGTTTTCGCAAAAGCTGGGGCCGCTTCTGATAAAGCACCAACATCCAGCGATACAGCGGGAGCAATCCTTCGCGACCGGGAAGATCGGCAATCGGGATTGCGCCGCTCACGATCGCGATGGCGCGCACGCGCTCCGGCATCGCTCTGGCTGTCGCGTATGCGTAGGGAGCGCCACCCGAAATCGCGAGCACTCGAAACTCGCCGACGTCGAGGTGGTCGACCATTCGCTCTACAACGCGTGGCCAATCGATCAACTTACGATCGGGCTGCGAACTCGATCCGCTGATGCCGGGTCGATCGGGGGAAATGATTCGGATGCCGAGATCGCGCGCTGCTTCGTCTGTCAGCCGCGCCATCGTGCGTGAGCTCGGCCAACCATGACAAAAAATCACCGGCACACCGGTTGCATCGCCATATTCTTCAAACGCGATTACGCGGCCATTCTCAAGTGGAACCGAATTTTCATTACTCATTGCTTTGACGACCAGGCGCGCCTCTTTCGTCGCTTGCATTGCAAGCCTCCAATCTGTAGTCCAAAGTGTGGTGCGGGCAGACCGCCGTGGAGTTCCGTATTATAGTTATGAATGATTACTCACAGGAAGGCGCGGGGAAAATTTCCTTGCACGGGAATGGGATGGGGTTGCCTTCTTTGGAGGAGGTAGAAAAACGCGCTCGCGAAATTGCAATGATTGATGAACGGAATCCAGACGAATTTACCGACGCCGATTGGGCCCAGGCGCGCCAGGAACTGCTCGGTGCAGAGCATCCCACTCCGCCGGAGGAAACGAAACAAAACGCAGAGCTGACAGAGGATTGGTACGTCGCCGCGGCATCGCGAGGTCATCGTGCGCCACGGCCCGGCGTGGACGAAGAAGAGGAGACGGTCGGCGAGCATCTCGTCATTGGCGGTGTGGAAGAAGCAACGCACGATCAAATGCTCGAAGCGCGCAGGGAGGAACTCGAACAGGAAGGTGGAATTGTTTGAGCTCGGCTGCGCCTGCTGTTGACAAAGCGCCGGCCAAGCGAACTTGCTTGGATGCGATCCCGTCGCGCGCCGAACGCTTGCTCGCGCGTTTTCACCAAATCAGAGATTTCACGACTGCGTTGTGCAGGAATCTTGAGCCTGAGGATTTTGTCGTGCAGTCAATGCCAGATGTAAGCCCAACCAAATGGCACCTCGCCCATACCACATGGTTTTTCGAGATTTTTGTCCTTAAGAAATTTGCTTTGGGATATCGCTCCGAAATTCCGCAATACGCTTATCTCTTCAATTCCTACTATAACGCCGCCGGTGATATGCACCGGCGCGATCTGCGCGGCTTAATCTCGCGGCCGACGGTCAAGGAAGCGCAGCGCTATCGCTCGTCGATCGATTCGCACATTGACTACCTCTTTTCCGATGCTGACGAAAAACTTCTCGATGAGATCGAGCCGATTCTAATTCTTGGCATTCATCACGAGCAGCAACATCAGGAATTGCTCGTCACAGACATCAAGCACGTGTTCGCGCAAAATCCGCTCTATCCGGTTTTCCGCGAGCGCAAGATCGATAATGCTTCACCAAAACCGACGCCGATCCGCTTCTTCGATTTTGAAGAGACAGCTGTCGAGATTGGCCACGACGGCTCCGGCTTCTCCTATGACAACGAAGGTCCCCGGCATCGAGCACTAGTTCCCGCATTTTCAATTGCTTCGCGGCCAGTAACAAATGGCGAATACATCGCCTTCATCGAGGACAATGGTTATGGGCGACCGGAATTCTGGCTATCGCTGGGTTGGATGACCGTTAACGAACAGCGCTGGCAGGCGCCGCTTTACTGGGTGAAACGCGATGGCGGCTGGTGGAATTTTACTCTTTCCGGTTTTCGTCCCGTCGCTGAATTCGAGCCAGTGACGCACGTGAGTTATTTCGAAGCCGATGCGTATGCGAATTGGGCGGGCGCTCGCCTCCCAACCGAGTTTGAATGGGAACGCGCAGCATCCGATTGTCCAGTTGAAGGAAATTTTGTCGAGAACGAAGCGTTTCATCCGCGACCAGCTCCGGCTTTCGTGCAAGCGCGACACCTTCATCAAATGTTTGGCGATGTTTGGGAATGGACCCGCAGCGCCTATTCGCCTTATCCCGGTTATCGCGCCGCTCCCGGGGCACTCGGCGAATACAACGGAAAGTTCATGTGCAACCAGTACGTCTTGCGGGGTGGCTCCTGCGCTTCGTCGCGCAGTCATATTCGCCGCACCTATCGCAACTTTTTCCAGCCTGAGAAACGCTGGCAATTCACCGGTATTCGGCTAGCGCGCGATCCACAGTAATTCGGTAGGGCGCGACCACCGGGCGCGCACCGAACGAAAGCCTCACGATGACTGCGAACTCCATACCGGCAGTGCAGCCCGCGCCTTGCGTTCCAGCAGCCGGCTCTGATTTCTTGTCGGACGCAGTGGCGGGTCTTTCCAGCGAACCACAGACGCTGCCATGCAAGTATTTTTACGACGAGCGCGGAGCGGCGTTGTTCCAGAAAATTTGCGAGCTGCCCGAGTATTACATTACGCGAACCGAGATCGATATTCTGGATCGATATCGCGCCGAAATCGCAACGCATCTTGGACCCAACATCGAACTGATCGGGCTCGGCACCGGCGCGGGTACCAAGACGCGGATCCTGATTGAAGCGCTTGAAAAGCCAGCTGTTTACATCCCGGTCGATATTTCTGACAAACAACTCGGCGAATCCGCTGCCATTTTTCACAAACTTTTTCCGGATCTGGAAATTCTGCCCGTGTGTGCCGATTACTTGCAACCTGTCGCACTCCCCTCGCCGCACCGCAAAGCAAGGCGCAACGTGGTTTATTTTCCCGGATCGACCATTGGCAATTTCGAGCCTGATGAAGCAACTGAGTTCCTCCGCCGTATCGCTAAGGTTTGCCGCCACGATGGCGCACTACTCATCGGGGTCGATCTTCGCAAAGATCGGGATGTGATCGAAGCTGCCTATAACGACACCGCTGGTATCACCGCGCAATTCAATCTGAACTTGCTGGCACGCGCAAACCACGAACTCTGCGGGGATTTCGATCTGCAACATTGGCGGCACCGGGCAATTTACAACTCAGACGCCGGCCGCATCGAGATGTACCTCATCAGCCAAGTCGATCAGGCTGTTCATATCGGCGATCACACGTTCGGGTTTCGTGCAGGTGAAAAAATCATCACGGAATTCTCCCATAAATACGCCCCGGAAGGTTTCGCCGCCCTCGCGCGCAACGCCGGCTTCGAGTTTCAAAAGATATGGACAGACGATGCGCGTCTGTTTGGTGTTTTCTATTTCACGTGTAGTCCCGACACGTCGGGATGACCCCGGCCCCGAAAGCTTTCGGGGCTACCAAAAATGAGCGCGCTGGTCCAATTTGTCGATGTTAGCAAGCGCTATGCGAATGCGCCGGCGTTGCATTCAACCAATCTGGCGATCGAGCGCGGCAAGACCACGGTATTGATCGGTCCGAGCGGTTGCGGCAAATCGACTCTGCTGCGGCTCATTATCGGATTAATCACCCCTGACTCTGGCACCATCGCTTTCGACGGATCACAGATCACGCCAGCAAACATCGACACGTTGCGTCGCCGAATTGGTTACGTCATTCAGGAAGGCGGTCTGTTTCCGCATCTGACGGCGCGCGCCAATATTCTCTTAATGGCGCGGTATCTGGAAAAATCCCAGGACGAAATGCGCACGCGACTTCTTGAATTATGCGAGCTGACAAGATTTTCCGGCAATTTGCTCTCGCGATACCCCATCGAGCTTTCCGGCGGTCAGCGTCAACGGGTCAGTTTGATGCGCGCGTTGATGCTTTCGCCCGAACTGCTCCTCCTCGACGAACCCCTGGGCGCGCTCGACCCATTGGTACGCGCCTCTTTGCAAAAAGAGCTCAAAGAAATTTTCACACGCTTGCGTCAAACAACGCTCTTCGTCACTCACGATTTGGCGGAAGCAGCGTATTTCGGTGATGAAATCGTGCTCATGAACGAAGGCCACATCGTCCAACAGGGTTCGCTTGTCGATCTTCGTGAAAAGCCAGTAAGTGATTTCGTAAGCGAATTCATCAATTCGCAGCGTGCGCTCGTGTTCACATGAAATTATTGTCTCGCCCAAAATCGGTAGGGCGCGACCTGAGCCTGCTCGCCGTGGCAAGGGCGCACCGCAGGGGGCTCGGCCGCCTCACGCTATCATTCTTAATTCTTTTCGTCGCAGTTTTTTCCGCAAATGCGCAGTCCGCCGTCATCGGTTCGAAAAAATTTACCGAGTCTTATGTCCTGGGTGAGATCGCAAAACGCACATTGAACGACGCCGGCGTCCCCGCGGAACATCGGCAAGGAATAGGCGGCACGATCATTCTTTGGCAGGCGTTGCGCGGTGGGCAAGTTGACGCTTACCCGGAATACACCGGGACGATCGCGCAGGAGATTCTGAAAACGGATCGCAAATTATCGCTCAATGAAATTCGCGAGGCGCTAGAGAAATTCGAGGTGGGAGCGACGGAGCCGCTCGGCTTCAATAACACCTACGCGCTTGTCATGCGCCGCAGTGAAGCGGAGCGGCTCGGTCTGCACGCAATCAGCGATCTGCGAAATCATCCCGAGCTGAAGATCGGACTTACCCACGAATTTTTGGATCGGCAGGATGGATGGCAGCCATTGCGCGCACGTTACGGCCTTCCCCAACAGAACGTGATTGGGATTGATCACGCGCTCGGCTACGCGGCGCTCAAGAATGGCTCGATCGATGTGAAAGACGCCTACTCGACCGATGCAAAAATTGCCGACTACGATCTGGTCACGCTTGAAGACGATCTGCAATTTTTCCCGCGCTATGATGCAGTGTTTTTGTATCGGCTTTCGTTGCCAGCATCGACTATCACCGCGCTGCGCAAGCTCGAGGGAACGCTGGAGGAAACCCGCATGATCCGGTTGAATGCCGAAGCAGAGCGCACAAGGAATTATGCGAGAGCCGCAAACCTGTATTTTCAAGGCGGCACTGGATCGACAACCGCCGCTGGCGAATCATTTTGGCATAAGCTCACGCGGTGGACATTGCGCCATTTGGAGCTTGCGGGGTTCTCGCTGCTGCTCGCCGTGATCGTCGGTATCCCCCTCGGAATCATCGCCAGTAGGGGCGGCCCGACTGGTCACGCCATTCTCGGTTTCGCGAGTGTAGTCCAAACGATTCCATCGCTGGCTTTGCTCGCGTTACTCGTGCCGGTTCCGTTTTTTGGGATCAGTGTCCGCACCGCGATTGCCGCCCTTTTCCTTTACGGATTGCTGCCAATTGTGCGCAACACCGCGAGTGGTTTGCAGGATATCCCTCGATCCTTGCGAGAATCGGCGGTTGCGCTGGGACTCAGCCCGATGGCGCGGCTGTGGCAAATTTATTTGCCGATGGCGTCACGCTCCATTTTGGCTGGAATCAAAACCAGCGCCGTAATCAATATCGGCACGGCGACACTGGCTGCGTTGATCGGTGCCGGTGGGCTAGGCGAACCAATTTTGAGCGGCCTGAACTTGAACGATCATATCACGATTTTGGAGGGCGCGATTCCGGCAGCATTGCTGGCGTTGCTGGTGCAATGGGGCTTCGATTTGCTCGATCGCGTTCCGACGGGCATCTTGCCTGTCGGCTTTATACTGGCAGGCACGGATGCCTGCCTGCCCCACAGGCTGGGAAGCCTGTGCTCCGTTCGGGCGCTCGAAGCCTAGTCAACAGAGCCACTTGCAGTCTGTGCGGTCAGCCCCGAAGGCTCTCGGGGTTGAATCTGAAACGCAGGACAGAATGTCCGTTTGCCGCACAGGCAAAATGCCTATGTTCCGATAAATGCCAATCGCATCGGTCAACCCAGCCACGGGCGAAAAGCTAAAGGAGTTTCCAGCTTTCAGCGACAGCGAAATTGAGAAACGGCTCAAGCTCGCCGAGCGCGCGTTTGCGCATCATCGGCGACGTCCATTCGCCAAACGCGCAGAACTGATGATGGCAACGGCGTCATTGCTCGAGCAAGAGAAGGACGAACTTGCCCGGACAATCACGCTGGAGATGGGAAAATTGTTCCGTGCCGCGCAGGACGAGATTGTGAAATGTGCGCGAGGTTGTCGTTTTTATGCCGAGAATTCAGAGCGTTTCCTGGAAGACGAGGCCGCGCAGACCAGTGCCGCGCGCAGTTACGTGCGCTACCAACCACTCGGACCCGTCCTGGCCATCATGCCGTGGAATTTCCCGTTCTGGCAGGTCTTTCGGTTTGCCGCGCCAGCGTTGATGGCCGGAAACGTGGGGCTGCTCAAACATGCAGCCAACGTGCCACAATGTGCGCTCGCAATTGAAAACGTCCTTTGTCGCGCCGGATTTGAAGAAGGCGTTTTTCAGACGCTTCTGATCGAAGCAAACCAAGTGGAAAAGCTAATTGTCGATCCGCGGGTCAAGGCGGTGACGCTTACCGGGAGTGAAAAAGCGGGAAGCGAAGTGGGGAGTGCCGCTGCGCGTCAGATCAAAAAGAGCGTGCTCGAGCTAGGCGGCAGCGACGCGTTTATCGTCATGCCAAGCGCGGATTTTGAGGGCGCACTGAGCACGGCAGTCAAAGCGCGCACGATCAACAGCGGCCAATCATGCATCGCAGCAAAGCGCTTTTTCGTGGCCGACAAAATCTATGATGATTTCCTGCGCCAATTCGTCGAGCGCATGCGCGCGTTAAAGATTGGCGATCCGCTGGACGAGACGACCGAGCTTGGTCCACTCGCAACCGAACAGATTTTGGAAGGGGTCCACGAGCAAGTTCAAAAATCGATCGCCGCCGGCGCGAAACTGCTGACGGGCGGAAATCGCGTTTACGGTCCCGGATTTTTTTACGAGCCAACCGTTCTTATCAACGTACCAAGAGAATCGCCGGCCTACTCCGAAGAAGTTTTCGGCCCGGTCGCGTCCGTTTTCCGTGTGCGCGATGCAGCCGAAGCGATCGAGATGGCGAACGACACCATATTCGGCCTCGGGGCGAGCGCGTGGACGAACGACCCAGCCGAGCAAGAACTGTT
>QHOM01000327.1 GCA_003218785.1 Verrucomicrobiota bacterium | reverse complement strand
AGTTGATCGAGCAATCGAAGCTGGCGCTGGACGAATTGATCGACGTGCTGGGGCGGGCGCAGATCGAGGCGGTGTTACGGCTGTCAGCGCAAGGGATCGCCGGGCCACCGCATCCGGGCAAGAAAGGTGGGGCGATCGGTTGGCATGGAGGGGAGGAAGGGACGGTCTGTTTGAAAGAACGGAAGCTGCGCGTGAGGCGACCTCGGCTGCGCAAGAAGGGTCAAGGTGGGGAGGGCGAGGTTGCGATTCCGGCCTACGAAACGATGCGCCAGGACGGGAAACTGGGGAGCCGGATGTTAGAGATTTTATTGCGGGGCGTCTCGACGCGGCAGTATGGGGCGGTGTTACCCGAGATGGCGGAAACGGTGGGGGTGTCGCGGTCGAGCGTGAGCCGGGAAGCGATCGAGGCGAGCGAAGAAGAATTGAAACGGCTGTGCGAGCGGCGCTTGGAGGCCGTGAACCTACTGGTCATTTATCTGGATGGGGTCATCTTTGGCGACCATCACGTGTTGGTGGCGATGGGCGTGGACGAGGCAGGAAAGAAGCACGTGCTGGGATTAGCCGAGGGGGCCAGTGAGAACCAGGTGGTGGCGAAGGGGCTGCTGGACGACATGGTGCGGCGCGGGGTGAAGTTGGATCAGAAATACTTGTTTGTGATCGACGGCTCGAAAGCGCTGCGAACGGCCATCAACACCGTGTTCGGCGCGAAGCATCCGGTGCAGCGTTGCCGTCACCACATCGCGGGCCGAGACCCGCGCTTACCAGAGGGGTGGAACGTCCCCTCCCGGGCAAATCCCTATGAGCCCGGTAGCCTGGGGTCAGGCGTGACGGGGTAACCAGTCACGTCGAAGCAGACCCGACACGTTAGCCTCAGAACCCAGTCCGGAGGCACGGGCCAACGTTCAGGCCGTACCACAAGGGAAGGCATGGCGCCGTCATGACATTTCGGACGGTTATTACTGGGAGAGTCCGAGAACAGGGTGGTCGAGCCGCCTGTGTATCGGCGAAGACAGCAACGGCGGTGGATGCATAGGGAAGGGAAGCCGTCGTCACCCTCGGCGTTTCGAGCCACGGCATGAACGGAAGGAAGCGTGAGGGAACGGACGAGATCCCACGCGGTCGGTGGAAACTCCGCCGCCGTAAGCGGGCCTATAAGGCGCAAGCCGAAGTGGCGCGTGAGGCCGCGCGGGAAGTCGGAGGAGGCCATAGCATAGACTGCCCCCAAGGCTCAATGCACGCCGTTTGAAAAGGTCCGAGTACTTCAGAGGAAGCTATACCGAGCGGCCAAGGCTCAGCCGCAACGCACGTTTGGAGTCTTGTACGACAAGGTCTGCCGACTGGAAGTGTTGGAGGTTGCTTGGGACCAGGTTCGGCGTAACCGCGGCGCGGCGGGCGTCGATGGCGAAACGATCGAAGCAATCGAGGCGAGGGGAGCGCTGGGGTTTCTCCTGGAATTACGGGAGGAACTGATCAGCGAAGGCTACCGGCCTCAACCGGTACGCCGGGTGTTCATCCCCAAGCCCGATGGGCGGCAGAGACCGTTAGGCATTCCAGGGGTGAAGGATCGCGTGGCTCAGGCGGCGGTGAGGATCGTTATCGAGCCGCTGTTTGAAGCCAGCTTCCGTCCCGGCTCGTACGGATTCCGGCCGAAACGGGGCGTGAAGCAGGCGATCTACGACATTCGCAAATGGGTGACCTACGGCTATGACAAGGTGATCGACTTGGACCTCAAAAGTTACTTCGACACGATCAGCCACGAACTGCTGATGAAGCTTCTCGAACGACGGGTGCGCGATCCGCGCGTGCTGCGGCTGATTCGGCGGTGGCTGCGTGCCGGAGTGATGCACCACGGGGTTCGGGAAGAGACCTTGATCGGCTCCCCGCAAGGGGCGGTGATCTCGCCGCTGTTGTCCAACATTTATTTGCATCCGCTCGATCTGTACTGGGAGCGGGAGGTGAAGGCGACCAAGATGGTTCGCTATGCGGACGACTTGGTGGTGCTGTGCCGATGGAAACCCCCGGAGACTTATATGCCGAAGCTGAGGCAGTTCCTGGCGCGGCTGCGGGTAACGGTCAATGAGGACAAGACCCGCATCGTCGCGGCTCGGGAGGGCTTCGACTTTCTGGGGGTGCACTTTCGGAAACAGCCCACGCGTCGTGATCCCCAGCGGAGCTTCTGCTACTGCTGGCCGTCGCGACGTTCGATGCAGCGGATAAGGGACAAAGTGAAGGCGATCCTGGATCGCAACATGCTTCCCTCGCTGAAAGAGAAGTTGGACCAGCTCAATCCCGTCCTGCGCGGGTGGTCCGCTTACTTTAACTGGCTCAACTCCGCTCAGCATTTTCGGAAGGTGGATCAATACGTCAAGTTCAAGCTCCGGCGATGGTTGCAGGCCAAGCATCAGCGCAGGCGGCGGGCGTTCTGGAAGACGCCCCTGGCCTACTGGAGAGAGGCGGGTCTGTATGTGATCCAGGGCCGCATTGTGCACACGAGCTGAATGCCGTCGGGGGAAGGCTCCCGGAGAGCCGTATGAGTAATGTGGCGAAGTTAAAAATGTGGCCAAGCGGCTTTAAGGGCTTGACGCTCAACACACCGGCTCGCGACTACGCCACATAATTCGAGGCCCCAGACATGGTGTCATCCTCCTCCCAGGAGGTGCACACCATGTTTGAAAAGATCTTCTCATATCCTGCTGTTCTGCGACGACATCGTGAAGGCCCACTTGCCCCGGAACGACTCGAGTATCTGAAATACCTTAATGATCGTGGCGCTGCCTTGGGCACAGTGCTCAGGCAGGCTCGCTACTGCCTATGCATCGCCCGTGAGATCCAGCGGTGGCCTCGAGAGCATCGCTTCAATGGTGCCGACCTCGAGGCCATCGCCGCTTCTTGGGCAGTGGGGCGCGTGGCACAGAGACGGGCCGCCGCTCCTCGCTGGCCAAAGGAGCAGTTCTGCTCCGTTGCATGCAGCTTCTTGGATCGGCTTGACCGCTTGGCTCACGATCCGGATCCGCCCCCACGCCGCTATGATGCGTGGTTGA
>QHOM01000323.1:1360-3132 GCA_003218785.1 Verrucomicrobiota bacterium | reverse complement strand
GCCGCCCGGTGTCTCCTTTGTACCTGCGGTCGCGGCGCTCGACGAATTCCCCCAGGAAATATGGGAGCGGCTCAGAGCACAGGTTCTCGCGAAAAAGGGAGTTCATTTACTGCAGTATGCATCGAGCCGGGGCGACGCCGATCTGCGCAAGGCCATCGCAACATACTTATGCGATTTCAGGGGCGCGCGCTGTCATCCGGATCAGGTCATCATCACAGCCGGAACGCAACAGGCGATGATGATCAGCGCGATGGCCTTGGTGAATCCGGGCGAGGTCGCGTGGATCGAAGATCCGGGATTTTACCAGGCCCGCCGAGCTTTTGGTTTCGCCGGGGCAACCGTGGTCCCGAGACCGGTCGACCGGGAAGGAATCGTGATCGGGCGGCCGTCCAAACAGCCGTCGCCAAAAATCATTTACGTGACGCCTTCCCATCAATTTCCGCTCGGCATGACGATGAGTCTCGCGCGTAGGACCGCTCTAATCGATTTTGCGCGCGGATGCGATGCTTACATTTTCGAGGATGATCACATCTCAGAATTTCGCTTTACTGGTCCCCCGCTCCCATGTCTGCAGGGGCTCGATAACGCCGGGCGGGTGATCTACGCGGGCACGATGAGCAAAATTCTGTATCCATCCTTGCGCTTGGGTTATATCCTGGCGCCAGAGCAGTTGGTAGAGCCGATGATCAAGATTCGGGCTGTGATGGATCAACACTCGTCTGCGATCGATCAGGCGACCCTGGCACGGTTTATGGCCGAAGGATTTTTCCTGAGCCACATAAGGCGGATGCGGGAGCTCTATTCTGATCGAAGGGAGTTCTTTATTGAACAGTTCAACAGGTTGCTAGGTAAATACTTTATTCTACAAATTCCCGAAGCTGGCTTACACTTCGTCGCGTGGCTACGGCGCAAAACAGACTTGCCGCTGATTATGCGCGTTTGCGCCGAGATCGGTATCAGGCCGTCGCCCCTATCGTCGTGCTTCATTAAAGCGGACCTGGACCCCGCGCTGACTTTCGGGTTTGCTGCATGGTCGCGTGCGCAAATTCGCGAGGGTCTTAGCAAGTTCGCGTCGGCACTTAATTCAAAGTTGAATTAAATATTCATTGCTCCGCGATTGGGATCATGGGCTTCCAGCCTGTGGGGGTAGCAGGCATCTTCCCTCCGCATGGAGACTCGACAGCCAAGATGGCTGTGCTCCAATCGATTAATTCTGTCCTTCTGATCCCGCAGCCGCGGGAGAAGAATCTCTGATTATCTCCGGTCCATCGTGCTGCGGGCGCGGAGAAGTGGTCTATGGCAAAAACACGAAGTGGCCATTTTCAATTCAAAACCACCCTCTAAAAGTTACTCAGTAAAAATTCATTAATGGAGAAAAAATTATGAGCACACAACAACACATTCAATTCATAACTAGAAAAGCTAGCCGCACATGTTTAACGATCTTGATCGCTGCATGCTGCGGGGCGGCTCTGGCACCGGCACAAGTACAAGCGCAGGCGCAAGCACAAGCAAAGGCAAAGCAATACCAAGTATCCAACCTCGACACGCTCGGCGGAACCAGTAGCGGCGGAAACAGCATTAACAATCAGACTTGGGTGGCAGGCTACTCCAGGCTGGCGGGAGACCAAACCCGGCACGCTGCGCTGTGGCGAAGCGGTTTGCTGTCGGACCTCGGCACACTCGGGGGACCAAACAGCAGTGTCACATGGAATGTGAAGAATACGGAGGGCGTCATCGTGGGTATTTCTCAAACTGCCGATCCGGAGCCG
>QHOM01000323.1:0-1249 GCA_003218785.1 Verrucomicrobiota bacterium | reverse complement strand
GCAGTGGGATGGGCGGAGAACGACATTCATGACCCGACGTGCGTCTCGCCCCAAGTTCTCCAGTTTCGCCCAGCAATGTGGACATTGGGACCACCAGACCAGATTCAAGACCTGCCTCTGATCCCGGGCGACACTTCCGGAGCTGCCACGGCGATCAATGATAATGGTCAAATCGTGGGCATTTCCGGCATCTGCGACCAAGCCATTGGACGACATACAGCGAAGCACGCCGTGCTCTGGGAAAATGGCGGGGTGACGGATATTTATCCAGATGCGCCAGCCCCGTGGTGGAATACGCCGACGGCAATCAATCAACGAGGCGATATCGTCGGGTTTGCCGGCGACCCGGCGTTTGTTGAAGGCGACATCGTACACGCGTTCATGTGGACCAAAGAAGATGGCATCCGGCAGCTCAAACCTTTGCCGCGACGCACGCCACCACATGTAGATAGCGAGGCTTACGGTATTAACGAAGCCCGCCAGGTAGTCGGTATCTCATGCGATGCTGACTTCGTTGATTGCCGGGGAGTTGTCTGGAATCACGGCAATACACCCACAGACCTCAACGATTTCAAAGGTAGCTACGGTCCTCGTCTCGAAAGCGCCAAAGACATAAACGACAAGGGAGAAATTACGGGTAGAGCTATCGATAGTGCCGGTGTGAGAACAGCGTATTTGGCCGAACCTCAGTAAAATAGTAACGAAAGACTTCGTCAGCGGGACACGAGTGGAAGGTCCTCCTGGTTAAGAACAAAATTGAAAAGGACTTTGCAGTAGTTGAGACCCGACAAGGCGCTTAGATGATATGTAAGGAGCGCGGGTGAGTTGATAAAACTACCCGCGCTATGCATTACGTTAATAACACAGAATTGTCCTCACTCGAGGAAACCCGCTGCCAGTTTAATGGCGGCCCTGGAGCGATCAAGTCCGCCGAAGGACGGATCCGTCCGGTGTGCGGACTTGGAATTGATGTGCACCAGGATTTTTACGTGGTGGTCGAGCAGGTGGACGGGAGCAACCCCAAGCCGGCGCAACGCTTCCAAAAAGAAGCATTCCTGCATTGGGCGGCCAAACTCGCCCGGTCCGGGGTCGAAGTGCACGCGGTCTACGAAGCGTGCGGGTTTGGCTTTGGATTGCAGCGCAATCTCAGGGCCTTGGGGATCAGGTGCCACGTGATCTGTCCGCAAAAGTTGGACGAGCAAAACCGGCGGGTAAAGACCGACGGGCAGCTGCCGGACCAAGGCGCTCT
>QHOM01000322.1 GCA_003218785.1 Verrucomicrobiota bacterium | reverse complement strand
AACAGGATGCTCTGAAGCTCATCGCGCGGCAGGGCAAATTCGCGAACAGCTATTTTCGGGTGGGGGTATTGCTCGGACGGGAAGAGTGCCACGATGGCTGGGCGCTCGAGCATGGCTCGCGGATAATCCGCCGCGATGTGGAAGCTGAACACCAATTCCCCGCCGAGGAGCGCACCCTAGCTGAGGGTCTTCATTCTTATTGCGCTGTCCCTCTGATTGTGCGTGGGGAGAGCATCGGTGTGGTCACGCTCCTGAGCCGGCGAAAAAACCAGTTTTCCGAACGCCACGCCCAATTTTTGCAGCAAGCGGCTAATCAGATTGTGCTGGCCATTAAATCATTCAATCCGCATTGCTCGCAGCACTTGAAAACCAAACTGTTCTGCCCCCGGTGCATCGCTTCCAGCGGCGGGCAGAAGACCACCACCAAATACAAGGAGCATCTGTCCAATTGGGGGAAAAGAGGCGGTCGGGGCAAGAAAAACCGAGCTGGCGGCTTGACAAATAGCAATTTCGCATAACAATGGTGCGCCGTGCCTAAACAGGACTACTGCGCAATCCATCCGGCAACCAGATTAGTGTGTCCCCGATGCATCGGTAAGAAGGGCGGGAAATCGACAACGAAGAGACACCGCAGCAAGCTCTCTCGTTGGGGCAAAAAGGGTGGTCGGCCGAAAAAGGGCTAAGTAACAGCTCGTTCAACCGAGGCAGACGGCCATGCTGGCAGAAGGAATTCAGTGCTGGGGTATTCGTGTCTTTTTTGCTTCTGCAATCGCCCGTTTCTCCCTACGCCTGGACCGCTGCAATTTCTTTCTGAATCTGCGGCGCTGCCAAGTTTCCAATGTATTCTCCCAGCGCGCGATAGCTTTCAAACTGTATTTCGTCGAACCATTGGTCAGCGGTGGTCTGGTGGGGGAAATCCTTGCATTGGTCAGCGTAGCGCCAAACGTCGGCGGGAATTCCGCCTTGGGGAGTTGTCGTTGGCGGCGTTCCGCCTGGCAACGCTTCCCGCTCCGGAAGACTGGCTTTTATGTAGATGAGTGTCGCCCGGTCTTGCGGGTTTGCAGGATCGTAAGAGATATTTCCCACCGCGAAGTTTGCGCCGCTTGATCTCTTGCCCGGTTCCGTATTGTTCGTCGCAATCGGCGTCGCACGCGATAATCAGGCGGCAACGGCGCTTGATCAATTCATACACGCCAAGGTTCTCGAAATGTCCGCCATCAGAGAGATAGACGTAGCCACGCTGCTGGTCGCTTTGTGCCAGCAGTTCGGAAAATAAGTATGCAAGGCCGAGAGTGGGGCCAGCGCTTTCCCAATTCTTGGGGTAGCGCGGATTGCCCATCCACCAGCCCAACCGAACCGCAAAAAGGGTCATGAAAAAAGCAGTTGCTGGTGAAGTGTGGTACCCCATGTTTGGGCTGGCAGCAGCGCCAGAAATGGCCATCGCGGTGCCGAGGCTGATACCGGGGCTGAAGCCTTTCCTCTTGGAACGGCCAAGTTGGGTTGGCAGGTAGGTCCCCAGGTAGTTGTCTTCGGCGGAAAACCAGCGTGCGCCCTTCGGCCTCCCCACCAGATCGTATCCGGAGTGGCGCGGGGCGAAGACAAACGACTTGGCCTTTCGCTTGTCGAATCCCAACTCTTCGCCGCTGGTGATGTTAAGAGCAGCGTTCACTAATGGATATGGGCCGGGATAATCATTGGCGAGGGCAGAGAGAGGCAGATCATCATTAATATCGAAGCCGGTAAACGGTTGCGGCGTCCGCGCAGGGTTGGAAGCACCCAGGTAGCAGCGCACAAGCCGATTGCGGTAGAAGTGGTGCATGGAGAATTCGTTCACATCGACACGCCAGGACATGAACAAGCACAACGCGCAGGTGACGAACGCCGCCAGCAGGAGGCTGCACCAGCTGTCGGCACACAGAATCTGCCAATAAAGATCGCAAACTTGGGTCCAATTTGCAAAAAACCCGGATGGTTCCAATGTGCACTGCGGTCGAAAGCAACAGCAGTAATCCCACCCCAAAAACATAAGGGGCGACTCTGGCTAGTATCTCAAGTCCTTTGCGGCTCAGAAAATAGCTAGATACTCTATTCCGTAGCTCTTCCGCTTTAGCTGGCGTCTTTTTGCCTCTTCCGTTAGTGTGCCCACTCTTGGCCGCAGCTAAACCACCCCAATTGGAGAGCACCCAGGCTATCACCGCCGAGACGCTGATCTTCGGTATGTGCAACAAGCACCATTTCACCAGCAGAGGGGCGAAGGCAACCGTGCCCATGAGCGCCAGCCATGCCAACGTCACCAGCATGAGATACCCGCCAAGGCGCGCCCACCACTCGCGCACCAGGTCGGTGCATCCCAGGCCCATCAAACCCAGATGCAGAGCCGCCACCAGCATAAGCAGCAGCAGAATCGCTGCCGTCCCGCATACAACCACCAGCCAGTTGTTCGCCTCGCAAGATTGAAGTCTTTCCAAAATCCGCGTGTACCCATTGAGCAGAACTCCACCAATGGCACCGGCGAAGATTGATGACAACATCACCGCATAAGCCGAAATCAGCTCCGCGCGGTGCCGCGCGAAACCGAATGAGACCAGCCACACCAGGAGGTAATAAATCGCGCCCGCGCCCGCCCACATCCACAGCGGACCGCTGCGTGCCTCGGCCCAGGCCCATAGTCCGCAATTCACAAATAGAGCCGCAGCCAAGAACGGCAACATCACCGTGACTGTCACCTTCACCCGTTTGAAAGAACTGTCGCGCATCTTTTCCGGGTCCTGCCTGTCGTCCATGTTCACAGCCATCATGACCGCGGCAAAAAACAAGGTAATGGCTCCCGCGACCAGCACCCGCCCGGGATGTTTCGCAGAAAGTACGACCATGGCAAGGAGCAAGCCATGCCCGAAGAGCAGCACCCCTACCCCGAACAGGATGAAAACAACCAGATTCACAATCACGTTCCGCAACCAGGTCCCAACGGCAGCCCAGGTATCGCCGGAAAATAATCCAACGCGCGGCGTGAGATAGTTGCCGTAGTTGCGAAGCCACTTCAGGAAGGGAGGTTCGACGGTCGAGCCGATTTCGTATTTCTTCGGCGCCAGGCGGCGTTCGACTTCTGCAAACGGCACATTAGCTGTTTGGGTCATGCGGCGGGTAAGCGCCGCCAGCCAACTGCCGACGTAACCCCCGCCGGAGACGGTGGAAAGATAGTCGAAGCAGTGCAACAGGCTTCTTGTAGCGAGGGCTTGCAGGACCCCGAGATTGAAAGTCGCGCTGCGAATGCCGCCCCCGGAGAAAGCCAAGCCAATCAGATTTTTCTCGGCAGGCTTCGCAGTCGTTGCTCCCCGTGCCACCCGCGACTTTTCAATCTCGGAGATCTCGGCTTTGAATGCGGTTTTGAAGGTAATCGGAGGATTATCAGCAGGCGGTGGGTTCGTCTGGTGAGCGGAAGAGGGAGGTGTGACGTCAGCCATGCGGCTCCTTTTCCCCGTCAATGATTGCTTTTATGGGACGGGAATTTACCAAAACCGGAACCAATCTTCAAGAGAAATTTACGTCAGGAAACGCACACTCTGCATCTTCAATTGATAACTGAAGAGCAACTTAATTGAGATCGGAATTGCGTTTGACTGCAGGCTTTTGTTGCGATGGAGTCATCGCACTAGAAGCAGACCTACTGCCATAACGCACGACGATGTCCTGTGCAATGTCAGTATCGTTCTCACTGGAATCACTCGCTGAACGCATAACTGGCTGCTTGGAGGAAGCGAGGTTCACTTTACTAGCTGCTG
>QHOM01000112.1 GCA_003218785.1 Verrucomicrobiota bacterium | reverse complement strand
TCGGAATGATTAACGATGTCGGAGATTGGGCCGTTCCGCCGTGCAAAGTCTGGACCAGCGCACCGCTGTCCTGAACAATCATCGAGTTGTTAATGAACGGCTGGCCCGGCGGCCGCGACTCGTCACGATTTACAAACCCAAGAAACGTGTCGGAGAAATCCCAAACCACGCGGCCATCCGGCAACACGACCGACAAGGCGCCATCGGCTCCCGTCCAATCATCCAGCAGCGTGTTATCGTTGCCATACGACTCGAACATCGCTTGGAACGCGTTGTCCGGCGTAACCGTCACCGCGGGCGCCGGCGCCTCGGCCAGAGCAGTCGAACTAGCGGCGGGCCACGCCAGCGAGACGAGAAAGCCGCCTGGCTGAAACCAGTGCCGCGCAAGCGCATTCAAGAACGCAAATCGAGACGAGGACTTTGTCTTCACAAGAAGCTAATCGAAGAAGCGTAAAGATTTAGATCACCGATCACGGATCTTCAAGCACTAATCACTTATGATGCGCAGCTCTCTGTCCTGTGCCCTCTATCCGGTATCCGGTTTTGCTTTCAGTCTTCGCTGCCCACAAGACATTACGCGGCACCGTATACGCCTTACGTCGATCTCGAGCTGAATACCACCGGGAAGATGTCTTCCGCGATAGCGCTGACCTTTCGTCAGACGCTTGGCGACCGAGCCCCTGTCGCCGCCGATCACATCGTCCCCCGTCGGCTCATACGTGTGTGCCGGCGGAGTCGCGTGCGCTGAAGCTCAGGAAGCGACCGGTTGGGTCGTGTTGCGTCACGAAATCGATTACAAGACGCCGTTGCCCACTTCGTCGTAAACGCGAATCACGGCGTCCCAATTCGTCTTGCCAAGGTGGCCAGATTTTTTCAAAACTCTGCGCATATGAAAACTACAACTCTCCCATTAAGAAATTCAATGAACCGCTCGCCTTTGCGCGCGTTCCTTCTCATCCCGCTCGCGCTCGCCTGCTTTGCGCTTTCGCCGCTAGCGCGGGCCGTTTGTCAAGAAGGTTGCTTAGCGAACGTCAACACTGTCCTGGGTGAGGATGCGCTCGTGAACGCGTCCGGCGCGTCCAACACGGCCATCGGTGCTGACGCGCTCGGTGCCAACACGACCGGCAGCGCCAACACGGCCGTCGGTGCTTTCGCGCTGCTTTTCAACACAACCGGCATGTTCAACACGGCTACGGGAGCAGCTGCGCTGGAAGAGAATACAACCGGCGTTGGTAACACGGCCAACGGTTCTGGTGCGCTTTTTAGCAACACCAGCGGCGGCGCCAACACGGCCATCGGTTTTGACGCGCTCTTTAATAACACGATCGGCAACAACAACACCGCTCTGGGTCAGATTGGTCTCAATTCTAACACCACCGGCAACAACAACACAGCTCTGGGCCAGAATGCTCTCGGTAATAACACCACCGGCATCAACAATACCGCATTGGGCAAGAAAGCAGGCTTCAATCTCACCACCGGCGATAACAATATCGATATCGGCAACCCTAGTGTTGCTGGGGAAGGAAATACGATTCGAATAGGCAAGCAGGGGACACAAACGGCGACTTATATCGCTGGCATTTCTGGAGCGACTGTGGCCGATGGAGTTGGCGTTATTATCGATACGAATGGTCACGTTGGCACGATCGTCTCTTCGGAGCGTTTCAAAGATAATGTTCAGCCGATCGGCAAAGCGAGCGAAGCAATCCTCTCACTAGAACCTGTGGCTTTTCGTTACAAGAAGGAACTCGATCCTAAGGGAATCCCGCAATTCGGTCTTGTGGCCGAGCAGGTGGAAAAGGTGAACCCGGATTTAGTGGCTCGCGATGACCAAGGAAAACCCTACACCGTTCGCTACGAAGCGGTGAACGCGATGTTGCTCAACGAGTTTCTCAAAGAGCACCGTAAAGTCGAAGAACAAAACCGCAAGATTCGGGAACAGGAAGCGACGATCACGCGGCTAGACAAAGGGATGAAGACTGTCGTTGCGCGTCTTGAAGAGCTGGCAGCGCAAATCCAAAAGGTGAGCGCACAGCTTGAAGTGAGCAAGCTTGCGCCCAAAACGGTTCTCAATAATCAATAAAGCTCCCAGGCAGCAGCATTTTACGATTAGCCGTTCACGCTTCACCGCGCGGCGGCTTTTTGTTTCGCCCGAAATCCCAAACATGATTCGCGCTGAGCGTTGAGCTTACTTTTTTTCTTCGCGCCGCATCAGATCTCTGACATCGAGCAAATTTCCCCGCGCGGCAACGCATAGCCAGAACAGCCTGCGTCCGAAAACAAAATTACCACGCCGATCAGTGCGCCAACAATCGGGACAGAAATTTGCATCGACGGAAAATGATTTTGCACAGCCTTCGCAAATTTCCACGATTAGCGATTGCCGCAATATTTCATATGTAGGATGCCGTCGCTCTACCGTTAGTTTTGCGCTGTTGCAACGGGTTGCAGTTCAAGCGCCTTTATGAATTGGTCCGCGTTTGAAACCCAGCCGAACATTCCGCTTTGGTCCCGAAGTCATTTTGCATGTTGCAAACAATCATCACAGTCTTGACGGTATCAATGCTGATCGGCACCGTTTCGCTCCGTTTGCCATCCGGGCTGACCTGCGCGTCGAGTGTGACAACCCGGCTTTTTCACGTCACCAAGGGGACCCGCCTGCAATCCGATGGAAAGGCCCACGGCGAATAACGTAACCACGATGAGTTTGCGTGTGAGGGTTTTCACCTGTGGTTATGTTATGAGTTATTTGTGGTCTGGTTTGGCGAGGGCGGACGAGAAAGCCCTTTTTGCAGCATTGCCAACGGTCGATTTCTTGCGGCCCATTCGGCGGATTGCTTTTATCTCGATCTCCACGGCTTGATTCGTCTTTACGTTTTTCTTGCTTACTATCCGAGAAATCACCTTGTGATGGATGATCAACCTTTCCTCATTTGATGATACTATTAAGAAACGCGATGGCTTGAGTCTTTATGTCCTCCCAATACTCAAAAGCGTGGCGGGTGCATCCGTCAGGGCCGGGCGCCTCAGTAATCAAAAGTGTTTGGTTAGGCGCTCCAACCGCATTCAGTCTTGCCGTCAGAATTCACGACCAACCGACCCGCAACGCGATTCGATTTTCAGAAAGGACCACCGGACGTTTTGGACCATGCGACCTTTGAAATCGCAATTGGAACAAAGCTGGGAATTGATGCCATGCGAAAGCTCGCGGGTGAGGGATTCAAGAGACCGTGGCCGCCGCTAATCCGGCTGAGCGACGAAGTCCGCCGAAAAAATTGATGCCCTGTTCCTGACGCGATCCACCTCAAAACGCCTTCAAGGTAGGACAGGACTTGCCGAGATGCCCGGTTGTGATGGCTTCCGGCGTCCACGCCGCGAAGAGGTTGCGCGCCTTACAGACGCCTACATAACGGGTGCCTTGAGCGCCGAGTAAAACTCGACATCGTCCCCAAGGTCGAATTTGTGTGCAAGAGATGGAGGAACCCAGTTTATCCGCTGAAGCGCGTGAGTCTAGATGTATTCGGCAATTTTCATAAAGGCCGGTTGGGTCTAACGAGAACAAGATCAGCCACCGCTAGCGAGGGGCCAGCGCGGCCTGCAATTGAAGTGTTTTCATAAAGTGCAGCGAAACATCGGAACGGCCAGCGGTTGACTTCATTGTCTAGTTAGGCGAGTTGTTGAATTCGCCGAGATCTATCTGCTAAGCGTGTTGAGCTTCTGGTCTCCCTGCGCACCAGCTGGCCTTGCTTCTACGCTTACTACAACCAAGGGCTCAGCGCGATCGCCGGTCTTTGACGCCTTCCTCGCATCGAAACCAACTGCCGATAGTTCTCGGACAACAACGTCTGCCGCCTTCACACTGGGTTCGTCACTGGTGCTGCTTACGACCACGCCGGTCTGAAGGCGATATGTCGACCCGAAGGGCTTTCCGCTTTGGGCCAACGTCGCCGTGCTTGCAGGAGAAAACACCCTCCAGCCAGCAGCATTCAAGGCGGACGCGATGTCCCACGAAAAATTCTCGCTCTCCTTGTCTCCCGCGCCATACCATACGCTGACTAACTGCGGGGCTAACGGCGTAACTCCTGAAGCCAAACTCTCCTGTTGCTCTTTGGTCAGTCTGCGCGGCGCCATCTTCGATTGTAGCAAAGCGAGCTCGAGGTTTGCCGCAGCTGCCTGCTGGTTCGCGATCGATGCAGCTTTATTTGCCTCTGCTATCGATTGCCTTGCTTCCACTTGGTATCTTGTCAGCGCAGCATCTTTGAGTTTTCCTGCCTTCCAAGAAAACGCCCAGCCGACCAACGTTACCAGCGCCCAAATCCCTCCTAGAATCACGGCGATGACACCAAGAATGTCCGCCCACCCAGACCACCACTCGACCGGCTTCACTAGCGCCATTGCATGCACCTAACTACGATTCGACGAAACCCCGTTTCGTCTATTTCGGCTTTTATTAAAAAGGGACTCTCGATAAAAAGAAAGCATGAGTCCTTCATTATCAACCCCGGACGAACAGGGCAAGCCGAAATTACGCATACGACTGGTTTTTCGCCAGTGCTGACGCGAGCAACTTTCACCACTCTTTGAAATCGCCAGCTTGATCGGGTGTTTCGATCACATTGCCAGCGTCATCGTAAACGCGAATCACAGCGTCACGGTTTCGATCCGCTTCGTTGAACCGAATGATCTGTTCGAGATTGCCCCCTAGAATCGAATTCACCCCCGGATAGCCGAAGCCTCATCAATGGCATAAAACAGTTCAGTCACAGCACCGAACGCGGTAGACAGCGATTGGTCGGCTATACTCGCGTTGAGGACGTCCCACCGTCCGTGTGCAAAGTCATTGCGAATGCTTCGACACTTCTCACGTATCGCTTGAGAAGATTCAGGCTCTTCGAAATGGAGGGCACACGTTTCTTGTAAATATCTCACTAGTGCAGTGTATCATTGATTTCGTGAGTAACTGTGCTATGACTTTAGAATGCAAAACTCAAGGATTGTGTTGGCGCCACCGGAACGCAGGGAACTGAGACGCCGCGCGGGGCGAAGAAGTGGCCGGGCCGACGATGCCAAACGCGCCCGGCTTATTCTTGGACTGGCTGGCGGCCAAACCTATGGCGAGATCATGAACACTTTGGCGTGCAGCCAGAATTATATTGTGCGGTGGAAAAGCCGCTTTCTGGAGCAGCGCATCGGAGGTCTTTACGCACGCCACCAGGGAAGAAAGCCGGCCCAGAACGCAGCCCAGCTAGAGGCTCGCATTCTTAATTATACGCGCCGCGGCCCGAGAGATGGTTCCACCCACTGGAGCACGCGCAAGCTGGGCAAAACGCTGGGCATTAGTCACAATCGAGTGCACCGGACTTGGCGGCGCGTCGGTTTGCAACCCCATCGTCTGCGCCGCTACATGGTCAGTGATGATCCACAGTTTGAAAAGAAGGCCGCCGACATCATCGGCCTTTACCTCAAGCCGCCTACCAATGCCGCTGTTTTCTGCGTCGACGAGAAAAGCGCTATCCAAGCCTTGGATCGGCTCGATCCGGTTCTGCCTCTCTCTCCCGGAAGAGCCGAAGGGCATGGCTTTGAGTATTACCGCCATGGCACGCTCTCACTCTACGGGGCCTTGGAGACACGCACCGGTGAAGTGGTGGCAAAGACCGCCCCTGGCCACACCAGCGCCGAGTTTGTCGCCTTTTTGGCTCAAATCGTGACGCAACAGCCCAAGGGGCGCAAAATTCACATCATCGCCGATAATCTCTCGGCCCATAAGACCAAAGGGGTCGCAGAGTTTTTAGCCGATCCTCGGCAAGTGAAGCTTCATTACACGCCCACTTACTCTTCTTGGCTCAATCAGGTTGAGCTTTGGTTTTCCAAAATCCAGCGTGACCTGATCGCTCGAGGGGTGTTCACTTCCGTCCCAGACTTAAGCCGCAAACTGCTCCGCTACATCGCCCACTACAACAAGGCGCCCAAAGCTTTCAAGTGGTCCTGGCGTAACCCGTCCCAGCGGATTCCTCCTACTCACGCTTCTTTTGATACACTGCACTAGAGGAGACCGGAGTCTCCGTCAGGAACGTCGAGTTTGTCGCGATCACCAACGACGTGTTTGCCGATGTCGGCAAGCACTACTTAACTGTCTGGATGCGCGGCGACGCCGATGGTGTCCCCGCGAAGATCGCTGACACCGCAGAGATCAATGAGCTTGGATGGTTTTCTCCCAACGAGCTGCCCAGTCCATTACACCTTTACTTCCAGAACTTACTCGACGGTCGTTGCTGGCCCCGGTCACCTGCGAACCTGCCATTTACAATCCACCAAAAGCCCTAACCAATCGCTGGAGCCAACCGCTGGCCCTTGTACTGAAAGGCTGAAGGATGAATTATGAAGGATAAAGTGAAAGCAAAGCTCGTCGCCGCCAGCGGTGGCTCAGCTCCATCTCGTTAGGCGGCAGAGGCGACTCGTGGTTTTTCGTTCACCTGAACTAACTCACGCAACAACCAAGGAGCAAATCGTGACCGATCCCAGGTACGCGGCATTCACGGCGCTCGACCCGTTCTTCGACATCGTCCAGCAGGGTTTGGCCGGCCTGGTCGACGGCGACCACTATTTCGACACCATCGCCGACGACGCGGAGTTTGAATTTCGATATCATTTCCCCGGATGGCCCGAGACAGTTCGTGGTCGTGACGCCCTGATGGCACTCTATGCGGGCTACGGCAACAACATCGTCCTCCACGGCGCTGATGAGCTCGTCGTGCACCGATCGCAGGACCCTCGCGTTGTCATCATCGAATACGATGTCCATGGTAAAATTGTCGCGACCGGCTCCTCATACGACAACCGGTTCATCTCGGTCGTTACCATCGAGGGCCGAAAGATCGTGCAATGGCGGGACTATGTGGACTCGCTGGCAGCGATGACTGCGCTTAGTCAGGTGTCTTCGTGACCGTCCGGTACATGGTCTGGTGGAACGACGAAGGGGCGGCAGGGGGAACTGCAGTTTACCTCTGGCTGGGACGCCCGAGTCGACCTTTTCGCGTACAAGATTGGAGGGTATGAAGCGTCCAAGGCCTAACCCCCTATGTAAGATGTCAAGGGTGGCGGGCGAGTGTGGCAGGTAGTTGGTTAGTTCATAAGGTTTGTTGATCGAGGTTGAAGGTTTTCTCTGGAGCGCTTCCTCTTCCTTTTTACTCGTTGGTTTTGTTTCCAGCGGCTCGTACTCCTATCCGTGCATGCGACCGCAGTCGCAGCAGCAATTTGATCAATGCGATCAGATGGAAGAGGAACTTGGGCGCTCGCCCAATCTAAGCCGACGAACTTTACTAACTGATTAATCCCAAAGTTGCGGCGCTGACTCGGCCGGTGCGGATGCGCCACAGATCAACAGCCAGTTGGCGGGCCACCGCCACGATGGCTTTCTTGCGCGCGGCTCCGGTGGCGAGGGCCCCACGCCGCAGCACCTCTTTCCATTTGATGATTGGTTTGTAATTGGGCTGGAACCCCGAAAGCTTTCGGGGCAGGCCAACTCCACCAAGGCAGCGCGCAAGCGCGGGTTGCCGTGCTTGGTCACACAGCTTTGCAGTCGCGTATTCCCGCTGGAGTATTCGCCAGGGCAGAGCCCGGTGTAGCTGGCAATCTGACGCCGATTTGTTAAACCGGCGCCAATCGCCGATCTCTCGGTCGATGATCACGCTGGTCATTTTCCCCAGTCCGCGTGGCTGCTTTGGAGCGGCGGCATTTTGCAGTTGCACCGTGAGGGCGGCGATCTTTTCCTGCAAGGCGAACAAGATCGGTTGACTGTTTTGGAGCAACTCTTTCATCCAAGCCGGTACTGGCAGCGCGGCAAAGTTGCATCGCTTCCACCAGTTTTGCACCGGCTCAATCCCGTGATTGACCATCAAAGTGCGCCCCTGGGCTTCCAATTGCTTGCGCGCTTTGACCAATTGCTCCCGCTGCCGATGGATGGCGCGCAGTTGCTCTTCTTTTTCACTGGGCACACGCACCAAGGCCAGCGCATCACGATTGCCTTGGACAAAACGGTCCAGCTTTAAGCAGAGCGCCTTGGTCCGGCAGCTGCCGGATCGGTCTTTACCCGCCGGTTTTGTTCATCCAACTTTTGCGGACAGACCACGTGGCACCTGATCCCCAAGGCCCTGAGATTGCGCTGCAATCCAAAGCCAAACCCGCACGCTTCGTAGACCGCGTGCACTTCGGCCCCGGACCGGGCGAGTTTGGCCGCCCAATGCAGGAATGCTTCTTTTTGGAAGCGTTGCGCCGGCTTGGGGTT
>QHOM01000111.1 GCA_003218785.1 Verrucomicrobiota bacterium | reverse complement strand
CGCGCGCCGTTCAGGTAGATTTGGCAATAGGCATCTGCATCGCCGCCGCCCGAGCTAGCGCAGTGGATTATCGCATCGAACGTTCCCGCCCGCGCGCCAACCTGAGCCTTATTGGCTATATCGACCGCATAAACCGGGTACGGCTTAGCCGATAATCTAGCTGCGGATTCCGCGGAATGTGTCCAGCCTTCTACGGGCCAGCCGGCAGCATGGAACAAATCCGCGGTTGCTTGCCCGACGTAACCACATCCGGCGATCAAGATTTGCGGCATGATTGTCGATTTTCACGGTGTCGCGGCCGCGATTTCAATTTCTTCAAAAATGTTTTTCTGAATAGCGCGAACTTGTTTGAGACGAATCAATTCCAAAAGCGCGAGAAAAGTCACAACGACTTCGACCCGCGAGACGACAGCCCCGAACAAATCGGAAAAACGGACGGGAGGACCGGCTGCGACCCGTTGCAAGATCGTGTCGATCTTCTCCGAGACGCTAAAACGTTCGCCGAAAATCTCCTGCACGTCCTGTCGCGCTTCCACCCGTTTGATCACGATCCGGAACGCGTTGATCAGCTGAAAAATTCCAATCTCTCCAAGACGAAGCGGCTCCTCCAAAGGCGAAGCCAACCCTCCTTCGCGCGCGAAAATTCGCTGTTGTTCCAGTTGGCGCAGATGCAATTCCGCAGCCGCCTCCTTGAATTTTTTGTACTCAATCAGTTGCCGGATTAGGTCCCAACGAGGATCATCTTCGTCCGCGTCTTCGTCGGGCGGCTGCTGACTAGCGGGCAACAGACTGCGGCTTTTCAAATAAATAAGGTTTGCCGCCATCACGATGAACTCGCCGGCAAGTTCGATATTCAGCTCTTTGAACGCCTGGAGATATTCGAGGTACTGTCGAGTGATGCGTTCGAGCGAAATGTCGTAGATGTCGATTTCGTCCTGTTTGATCAGGTAAAGCAGAAGATCGAGCGGCCCCTCGAAAACGTCGAGCTTGACCTTGTAATCGGCTTCCATGCGTCGCCCACGACTTTAGGCAAGCGAGCGCGCAAAGTAAACGGCGGGCGATCGACAAACGGGCGGTGGTTGTCGATCCTGCGAAAAGTTGCCCAGAATTTAAACGAGAACTTTTCGGTGGATCCAAACACTGTTCACGAGCCCGAGTCCGAACATGATCATCAGCACAAACGAGCCGCTGTAACTGATCAATGGCAAGGGCACGCCAGTGATTGGCAACATCGCGATCGTCATCCCCATGTTCTGGAAAATATGCGTGAAGACGAGCGCCGTGATCCCAATGACCAGAAGCAGGCCTAATTGGTCTCCTGCAAGAAAAGCGACGAAGAGACATGTCAGGAGAAGTAAGGCGAACGCGCCGATAAGAAACATTCCGCCGACAAATCCCCATTGCTCGCCAATCGCGGAGAAAATGTAATCGTTGTGCACAGCGGTCGCCGGCAAGAAGCCGAGCTCGATTTGCGTGTTTGGCGCTTTGAATCCCTTCCCCGACCATCCGCCCGATCCGATCGCAATGAGCGATTGATTGATTGCCCAGGCTGCTCCCTGTTTATCGATATCAGGATGTGTAAAGGCGGTGATCCGCTGCTGCTGGTACGGTTTCAGCCCGAGGTGAATGGCGATCGGAATAAAAGCGATCCCGATGAGGATGATACAGATCAAATAACGCAGGGGAAGACCTCCTACGAAAAACAGCGCGAGAAGCACAGGTATCCAAATGATGACCTCGCCGAGATCCGGCTGCATGAGAATGAGAAGGCAGGGTGCTGCGGCAATTGCTCCACAGAGCAGCAACCGAAGCATGGGATGCATCTCGCGGAATTGAGTTAAAAAGAGTGACAACACCATAATCCCGGCAACAACCGCAAGCTGCGCGGGTTGAAAATTAAGCGGTCCTAAGTGAAGCCAACTGCGCGCTCCATACACTCTTTGTCCCATAAAATGGGTAAGAATCAGAAAGAAAATGCCAGCCAGATACATCGGCAACGCGCCCCAGCGAATCCAGCGATAGTCAATTAGACTCGTAATCATGAACGCTAAGATGCCGACCGCGACCCAGTTTGCCTGCTTTCGCCAAAAATCTGCAGCGTAGGAATCCGTGCGCGTGGAAGTCGCGCTGTAGATTGCTACCACCCCGAAGATGGCAAGCGCGAGCATCGTGACCAGCAGCAGCCAATTTTGGCCCAGCAACTTTCTAAGTAAAGGCGTCATGCTGTTTGATCTCGCTTAACCTCCAGCGTACCGGCCAGGAAGTCAGAAGGATTATACGCAAGTTGCGGTTCTGGCAAAGTCCACGGTATTTTTGTGAGCTTTCTGGCACCTCGCTCCGCTGCCGCCGCCTCCATCCACCCGGAGCGCATTCGTCTCCTGTCATGTCGAGTGGAGTCGAGACATCTCTCATTATTAAATCAACAGTAAGACGTTCCTCGACTGCGCTTCGCTTCGCTCGAAATGTGCAGAGTGGGAAACCCACGTTGTCATGTCGAGTCCGGCAGCTGCCGAAAGACGCCTCTTATTGCTCCAAAAGAGCCATGGCAATCTGAAACGGACTGTCAGTGAGAAAGCCAGACAATTTTCCTCGTAAGTGCCAGAGGATGTAGAGGTTTCATTGTTCTAATCCTGAAAACTTAAATGTCAACATAATCACTTAGCGCTCAGTAACTTGCACACTTTTCTCGCAAACATTAGCGCTTTGCTTGTAACCCGATTTAAAGGCCACTAAAATACTATGCACTTTGGTCGTTTTCGGGAGGACAGACGAATGGCTAGGACGAAAAAAACAAAAACGAAACGAAAGCTCGCACACCCAAAACTGCCGATGCAAGGGCAGTTGAATTTGTGTCACGAGGGAACGCATTTCGATCTGCGCAGCATGTTTGATGACTTGAACGAACGGTATTTTCGCGGGCGTCTTCGCAGTTACAAGGTCATGTGGGGCCGCCGACGAAAACATCTTCCGAGAGAATATTTCATCTTCGGCACCATCCAAGAGGAAGATCGCGTCATCCGAATTAATCCGGCACTCGATCAGCCCTTTGTGCCGCTTTGGTTTCTGCGGTATGTGCTTTATCACGAGATGCTCCATTCTGTAATCCCGGATGAGACATTGTCGGAAGGCCGCCGGCGAGTTCACACGGAAGAGTTCAGCCGCCGAGAGCGCGAATTTCCGAGCTACCGGCGTGCGCGACGCTGGGAAGAAGAAAATCTGTCGCGTTTCTTGCGTTGACCTGCACCTGTACCTTCAGCGCGTTTCCGTAATCGGCGTGCCGGACGGCCTTTCAGACGGCGAGGGCGTCGTCGCTACGTTCTTTTTGATCAGGTACCAAAGCGTTGTCGCGAGCAAGAGGGAGATCAACTTCGCGCGCCAGTTTTTCAGGATCAGTTTTTTCATAATTGCCGTGCAATAAAATTTCCGCGATGCGCTGACGAAATGTTTCCGGCGTGAAATTGCGCTCGATTCGCCGCCGGTGACAAATAGAAATACCGCCGGTCTCTTCGGAAACGACCACCGCCACAGCATCTGATTCTTCGGTGATTCCGAGGCCAGCGCGATGACGTAATCCCAAACTTCGGTCCAAGGTTTCCCGTTGACTAACAGGAAAAATGCAAGCGGCCGCCGCGATCCGCCCGTTACGGATGATGACTCCGCCATCATGAAGAGCGGCCTTTGGGTGAAAGATCGTCAGGATGAGCTCGACAGAAAAATCGCCATCGATCGTTACGCCGGTTTCTTCATAAATGCGAATCGACGTGTCGCGCTCGATCGCGATGAGTGCACCGAATTGTTTGTTTGCGAGTTGCGTTACTGCCTCGGCCAGATCGTGCACGGTTTCTCGTTTCTCGCTCGTCAGAGAGAAAATCGGATGTCCACCAAGTGCGGCCAGTCCACGCCGCAGTTCCGGTTGAAAAATCACCACCAATGCGACTGCGAGGAAAACCGAAAAACTTCGGACAATCCAGCTGATCACAACCAGATTGAGTAATTGCGAAATTAACGTCAGCGTTAAAAAAACAATTGCCAGCCCGGTCAGGACTTTCGCGCCGCGCGTCCCGCGGAAATAGAGATAGCCGTAGTAGATCGCCACACTCAGCAAAATGATTTCAAAGGCGCTGCGCCATCCTCTGATCCAGAGATGAATGAGTTGGTCGATCATTTCGTCCTTTGAAGAATTGTTTCGGTTACCCGTAACGCGTTCACATTTTCTTTGACGTCATGAACGCGAAACACGTTCGCGCCGCGCGCACGGAGAAACGAAGTTAACGCGACCGCGGGCGCAAGCCGATCTTTCATCTCCGACGAGTCAATCAGTTTTGCCAGAAAAGATTTGCGGGAAACACCAATCACGAGCGGCCGGTCGTGCACATGAAGTTCGTCAAGCCGTGCGAGCAACTCGAGATTGTGCTGAAGCGTTTTCCCGAAACCGATTCCCGGATCGAACGCAATCGCCATGGGGTTAATACCGTACTCTAGGGCGCGCGCGTACTGTTGTCGAAAAAAATCAGCCACCTCCGAGACAACATCCACGTATCGCGGCTCGATCTGCATCGTCCGCGGATTTCCCTGCATATGCATAATGATGAAAGCCGATTTGGTTTCGGCAACGAGCGGCATTATCTCCACGTCGCCTCGTCCGCCGGTAACGTCATTTACAATCGAAGCCCCTGCCTGAATCGCCGCGCGTGCAACTTGCGCCTTCGAAGTGTCAATCGAAATGACGGTATCGATCTTCGCGCGCAATTTTTCGATCACGGGAATTACGCGGCGCAATTCTTCCTCTGCGGCAACCGGTTCGGCACCGGGTCGCGTTGATTCGCCACCAACATCAACGATTTGCGCGCCTTCCCGCACGATTCTTAGCCCATGCTCAACTGCCTTCTCCACCGTGAAGAATTTCCCGCTGTCGGAGAATGAATCTGGAGTGACGTTCAGGATGCCCATGATCAGCCCCTGCCGGGAGAGATCAAAAATGCGATCCCCGATTTTCCACTGCCTCCCACGCATCATGTGTGAGACTAACACACACGATGATTTATTCGACGTGCGTGCCAACGTAACGCATGCGTCTGGCTTGCGATCCGCAGCGTCGCAAGCTACTTCTTCCGCGAGTAGCGCCCCATTAGCTCGCCTTGGGCAACGACGTGACCTTTCATCGCCGCGTCGAGCTGGCCCCGTTTCGCGCCGAATGGCAAATCCAGTTCGCGATCGAGCGCAAAAATTTTGAAGTAGTAACGATGCGTGCCCGACGGCGGACACGGGCCGCCGTAACCGGATTTGCCGAAGTCATTTGTTCCCTGCCCTCCTTTCGGCGTGCTTCCCTCCCCGACGGTGTTGGTTTGGGGAGAGATATTCCAAACCATCCAATGCGTGAACAATCCGCTCGGCGCATCGGGATCATCGACAATCAGGGCAAGACTTTTCGCGCCTGAAGGGACATCCGCAATCTGCAAAGGCGGGCTTGTGTCACCGCCGTCACATGTGAATTTTGACGGAATGTTTGTACCCTCTTGAAACGCAGAACTTGTGATTTTCATCTTCGCTCCTCCTGCTGCGAATGAAGCGATCGCCGCCATTGCAATCGCAAATGCGCCAGCCTTAATCGCTCCTTGTCTCATTCGACCTCCGGTTGAAACCGCGTTACATCGACGATAACTCAACGACATTGTTTCGCTGCGATGGCTTCAAACGGACGTAAGATTCAAGAACAAATTCTCGCGCTCCTTGGGTCGGCCGATTATCGGCCGCTGGATAAGAGCGAACTAGCGAAAGCGCTCGGACGGAAGAGCGGCGTGCGCATGGGTCTTAACCAGGCGTTGCGCGATCTTGAGCGCGCGGGCGAGATCGCGCGGATCCGGAAAAATCGCTATGTTCTTCCGCCCGTGGCCGATCTGGTCACTGGCACGCTCCACATTCATCAGGCCGGATACGGGTTTCTGATCAGCGAAAAACCGGGCGAGCCGGATATTTTCATCGCGGCAGAAAACACGGGAACAGCCATGCACGGCGACCGCGTCGTTGCTCGCATCTCGCGGGAGGCTCCCTACCGACGCACGAAGGGACGGCGCGAAGGACGCGTGATCCGAATTTTGAAGCGCGCCAACGATACGATCGTCGGGACACTACAACATTCGCGCAATTTTTATTACGTCGTCCCAGATGATCCGCGCCTCGCGCACGACGTGTACGTACGTCCTGAGCAAGATGGCCGGGCGGAAACAACTGCGAAAGTTGGCGACAAAGTCGTAGTTCGTCTGGAGACCTGGGAGTCGCGCCACGTCAATCCAGAAGGCGAAATCATTGAAGTGCTCGGGCCGGCCTCAGCGCCAGGCGTCGACATGTTGTCGATCATCCGGAAATATCATCTCCCGACAGAATTTCCGAGAGACGTTTTGGAACAAGCAGATCGCATTCCCGAAAAAGTCGATGCACGCCAAATCGATGGACGCGAGGATTTGCGCAACGAATTTATCGTCACCATTGATCCCGATGACGCGCGCGATTTCGACGACGCGATTCACGTCGAGAGGATCGATACGGGTGGGTGGTATCTCGGTGTGCACATTGCCGATGTTGCCGCTTACGTAACGCCCGAGAGCGCGCTCGATCGCGAAGCACGCGGGCGCGGAAACAGCGTTTATCTCCCGGACCGTGTGATCCCGATGTTGCCGGAGCGTTTGAGTAACGGCGTGTGCAGTCTCAACCCGGGAGTCGATCGGCTCACGCATTCGGTTTTCATTCATTTTGACAAAAACGGGGTCGCAAAAAGCGCACGCTTCGCCCCGAGCGTGATTCGAAGCGCGCACCGCCTTACCTACAAGCAGGCTTACGCGATTTTGAAATCCGCGCCTCAGGATCAATTAGGCGAACGGCTGCACACTGCCTGGGAGCTCGCCTCGCTATTGCGGCGAAAACGTTTCGAGCACGGATCGCTCGATCTCGATTTTCCAGAAGTAAAAGTGTGGCTCGACAGGAACGGTAATCCAGTGAAACTCGAGCGAGTCGAGAACGATGAATCGCATCAATTAATCGAAGAATCCATGTTGGCGGCGAACGAGGCCGTAGCGCGCGAACTGAAGAAGCGCGCCATCGCAACGATTTATCGAATCCATGAGAATCCCGACCCAGACAAACTGGCGGAGTACCGCGAATTTGTTCTCAGTTTTAACTACAAGGTTGGCGATCTAACGCATCGCACTGAGGTGCAGCGTCTGCTTGCCGCGATTCGGGGAAAACCCGAAGAGCAGGCCCTTAAAATCGGGTTGCTGAAAAGCTTGAAACGCGCGCGCTACTTTCCGCAACCGCTTGGCCATTATGGACTGGCCAAGCCCAATTACCTGCATTTCACGAGTCCTATTCGGCGTTATGCCGATCTGGTGACGCATCGCGCGTTAGGTAGGGACGCCGCGCCGCGGCGTCCGGGCGGCGCAGCGCGCCGTCCCTACCAGCTCGACATGAGCCAGATGGCATCGATTGCAGAGCACGTCTCAACTACCGAGCGAGTTGCAGCTGATGCAGAAATCGAATCAGCTCGGATGAAGAAGCTCGAATTTTTCCAACGCCAACTCGACCAACGCAACCCGCAAATCTTTCGCGCCGCAATTGTCGATGTCCGCAATTACGGGCTCATGGTTGAACTACCGGATGCTCTTATCACGGGTCTCGTCCATGTGTCCTCGCTGGCGGACGATTTTTATTTATTCGAACCGGCTCGACGACAGCTC